>CAJOQA010000214.1 GCA_905236465.1 uncultured Treponema sp. | reverse complement strand
TGCTCAAGTGGGGCCCTAGCCATGGCAAACTCGTATCTTCCCCCCTGAAAGTGGTTGTGGCTTAGTATGGAACCGCCAACAATTGGAAGGTCTGCATTGCTTCCTATTGTATAGTGGGGGAAAAGCTTTACGAAGTCAAAAAGATACATGAAGGTTTCGCGAGAAATCTTCATAGGGACATGATCAAAACTGAATACTATGCAGTGCTCGTTGTAGTAGACGTAAGGGGAGTACTGAAAGCCCCAAGCTTTTCCTGCAAGTTTTAGGGGAATAATCCTGTGGTTTTGCCTAGCCGCATGGTTTACCCTACCGGCATAACCGACATTTTCTTTGCACAAGAGGCATTTGGGATAGCCCCCCTGCTTGGCGTTTTTTGCTGCTGCAATAGCCTTAGGATCTTTTTCTGGCTTAGAAAGGTTTATGGTAATATCAATGTCACCGTATTCTGTCCGTGTTTTCCATTTTAAATCCTTGCAAACCCTGTAGCGGCGGATATAGTCAGTATCTTGACTAAATTTGTAGAACCAGTCTGTAGCTTCTTTTGCTGACTTTTTATAGTGTTCAAGGAAAAGCTTCTCTATTTCAGAAGGACGGGCAACAAGACATGACATAATTTTAGTGTCAAAAAGATCCCTGTAGACTACACCGTCGTCTGTAAAAAGTCCTGCTGAAGCGGCGTAATCGAGCAGCTCTTTAAGAATAGATTCAAGTTCTTCTGTTTTTACTGAAGGAATTTCACAATCCGCATCGTTTTCAAATCCGTCAAGATGAAAAAGCTCAAGCAAACGATTTTGTGTGTAAGTTTCATCTTCTTGTTCTATAAGACCTGTTTGTAAACCATAGGCGACTAGCCTGTTTATATTTTGATAAATTGTCATAACCCCATTATTATAAGGCAATTATATGAATTTTTCAATAAGTAAAGAAAGCCCCATATCATTCGGCCTTTATCGGGGAATCTTACCGCTTTTAAGAATAAATCTTTATTTTTTAAGGTTAAATATATAAAAGTCTTGTTTTCTTAACCGAATTTATAATTTTCTGTAATAAAGGGGTAAAACCTTAAAGATATAACAGAAAATTATATTTTTTTAAGATTCTTTTTCCATAAAGGGTGTAATAATAGAAGTATGAGAATACTTTTGGTTGAAGATGAGGTCCGCCTATCACAGGCGTTGGTAGAGATTTTTCAGAAGAACAAGTACGGTGTTGATGCTGTTTACACTGGAACTGAAGGATTAAAATATGCACAGAGCGGAATCTATGATGCCATAATCTTAGACATAATGTTGCCAGAGATTGACGGTATCACAATACTACGCACCCTTCGCGAAGACAAGAACATGGTTCCAGTTCTTCTTCTTACAGCAAAAGACGATGTAGCAGACAAGGTTCGTGGTCTTGATTGCGGTGCAGATGACTACATGACAAAACCCTTTAGCACAGATGAACTTCTTGCCCGTATCCGTTCGCTTACCCGCAGAAAGGGAGAATTCAAGGAGAATACAGTAACCTTTGGCGATCTTACCCTTAACAAAAATAATTGTGAATTGCAGAAGGTTGGTGGTGAATCCATAAAACTTTCCCTAAAGGAATTTCAGATTATTGAGCTCTTGTATGAGAACCCCCATCAGATTATTAAAAAGGAACGCATCATCGAGAAAATCTGGGGTGGAGACAGCGATGCGGAGTACAACAATGTTGAGGTCTACATTTCCTTTATCCGAAAGAAGATGGAGCAGCTGAAGGTCCAGACCGTAATCCGTACTGCCCGTGGCATAGGTTATTCCCTTGAAGAAAGCAAATGAAAAAAGACGTCTTTTTAGGATTAAGACTTAAACTTTCCTTAAGTATGATGGTCTGTTTGGCCATCATGCTGACTGTTTTGATTGGTTCTTTCAATATCTACTTGAATTCCTCAATCTTGCAGTCAGCCCATTACTTTATGGAAGAAATCATAAATGCTGAGGGCAAAAAAAAGTCCTCTGCGGAAAAGCAGCCTCCCCTTGAAGAGAAAAAAAGATCTTTAAAAGGAGCCTTGCCTGTGACCCCTCCAGAGTTTGCGGTAAGGCAATCTTTTGTCAACCGTTTTTTTGAGCGGATTTTCAGGTTCCGCCCCATTGTTTTTGGTTTCCGCGACTATTATTCAGCAAAAGTAGATAAAAGTGGCAGGCAGATAGCCTTGATAAATCCTTTTGTTGAGCATGGCTTAAATGAAGGCATAGTGCCTGTAATCAATGATATTTTTAAGAAAATAGACAGGAGCAAGAGTGAGTTCTGCGGTAAAAGCGGTAATTTCTTTTTTGCTGTAAAAGAGTCCTCCTATGGCTACCTTTTGGTGATTCTAGACCGCCGCTCTGAAATCAATATGAGCAGGCAGTTTGCCCTAGTTTCTATTGCTTTTTCCCTAATCTTTTTGCTGATTGCCTTTGTCTTTATATGGATTTACACCTCAGCCTCAATCCGCCCCATTCGGGAGGCCTTTGTAAAGCAAAAGCAGTTTATAGCCGATGCTTCCCATGAACTTAAAACACCCATTGCCGTCATAAGCGCCAACATAGATGTCCTTGAGCAGGATATAAAGGATAACAAATGGTTAGGCTATATTAAGGCTGAAAATTACCGCATGGGTAATCTAGTCAAGGATTTGCTTTACCTGGCAAAAAGCGATGCGGGTAGGCAGACTATAGAAATAATTCCATTTGATATAGTGGATGCCGTTGCCTGTTCCCTTTTGCCTTTTGAAAGCGTTGCTTTTGAGGAGGGAAAATCCTTTTCCATGAATCTACCCAAGACCCCCCTGATGGTGAACGGGGATGAAGGAAAGATTAAGCAGGTTGCTATTATCCTCTTAGACAATGCCCTGAAGAATTCAGAAAAAGGGGCTAAGATTTCTGTCAACATAATGAAAGACGGAAATAGATGCCTTCTAAAAGTATACAATACAGGCCACGGAATTGCCCCCAAGGATATAGATAAAATTTTTAACCGCTTCTATAGGGCTGATTATTCTAGGGCCAGAACAACCGGAGGCTATGGGCTAGGCCTTACTATTGCGCAGAATATAGCAATGGATCATCATGGCAAGGTTACGGTTCAAAGCGAAGAGGGAAAGTATGCGGAATTTACCCTCAACATACCGGTAGACCTTAAACCATTCAAATAAAAAAAGCGTCAGTTCCTTTTGAAACTGACGCTTACACTTAGTCGGGCTAACCGAAATCGAATCGGTGACCTCTTGCCCCCCAGACAAGCACGCTAACCAGCTGCGCTATAGCCCGATAATTTAGTACTCAATATTCTATAGCAAAAGCAAAAAGTGTTCAAGTGCCTAAAGGTATTTTTTGCAAAAAAATTATTTAAAGAGTGCTTGATGCAGTATCTTTACTGTATCATCTGCATGATCTTCATCTACAAGGAAAGAAATATTTACCTTGCTGGCCCCCTGGCTTATCATTTGAACATTTATGTTCTCCTTTGCCAAAGCTGAAAAAACATCCGCCAAAATCCTGCTAGAATGGGCTGCGTCACATATAATAGTTACAATAGCCTTTCCCTTCTTAGCCTTAACTTCTGCCACCCGCTCTAAATCTGCAAGAACACCTGTCAGGTCTATCTTGCTGCTTACCGTAAGGCTAACAGATACTTCGCTTGTTGCTACAACATCAACAGAAATTTCCCACTTAAGGAACTGATTGAATATGTGGGCCATAAAGCCTGAAGCCCCGAGCATCCTACTAGACTGTATGTCTATAAGGGTTACGTTCTTTACGCTGGTAATGGCTGTAACCGGTGGGGTAGGCCCTGAATGTTTTTCTACAATAAGTGTACCCGGGCTTTTTATATTGTAGGAGTTTTTTACCCGAACCCTAGTCCCGCTTTTTCGGCAGGGAACCATGCTCCTAGGGTGTAAAACCTGACTGCCGAACATCGCAAGCTCTTGCGCTTCCTCGTAAGTTACCTCGCTTACGGGGCGGGCATCCTTTACAACCCTGGGGTCAGCGGTTAAAATACCATCCACGTCTTTCCAAGTCTGAATTTCATCAGCTTTAAGGGCGGCCCCTATCATTGTTGCGCTAAGGTCACTTCCTCCGCGTCCCAATGTTGTTATTATGCCTTTCTTGTCCTTAGCAATAAAGCCGGTAACTATAGGGATCTCCTTGTTTTTTCCTTCCTTATAATCACCAAGTTTTTCAGGAATGCTTTCCCATACCTGGTCAAGCAACTCCGCGCTCATGTAATTTGAATCACTTACAAAACCCGCATCCCAGGCATCATAGAATTTTGCAGCAGTTCCTTCTTTTTGCAAATAGGAAGCCATCATGCGGACAGAAAGCCGCTCCCCAAAAGAAACCAAATAGTCCCTGGTTCTTTTGGTAAGCTCTTTTAGCATGGAAATTCCTGTAAGCAGGGTTTTTAGCTCCTCTAAAAGCTCTGCAATGGCCGGAATTTCAAGGTCCAATTCCTTTGCTGTGTCATAATGAAGTTTTTCCACTTTTGCAATATCAACCTGCCCCTGAACAGCTAAGTCAGCTGCTTCTAGCAAGTGGTCTGTAGTATCGCCCATTGCGCTAAGAACAACAATAGGTCTGTCTTTTTCGTAAGCTTGTATTATAGATGCAACATTTCTTATTCTTTCTGCATTAGCGACTGAAGAGCCACCGAATTTCATAACTATCATAGCTTCCCATACTATCACAAAGCAAATATCTTTTCTACTAGAAACATTTTGCTTTTTCTGCTAAAGTGGCTTTAGGAGCAAAAAATGATAGAACGCAATAAAGGTTTTTCCAATCTAAGTGCAGGTTACCTCTTTCCTGAGGTTGCAAAAAGAAGAAAGGCTTATCAGGCAGCCCATCCGGATGCAAAGATTATAAGTCTTGGAATCGGTAACACAACCGAACCCCTGACCCCTCATATAGCAAAGGCTATGGTTGACTATGCCTCTTCCTTGGCGACAAAAGAGGGATACTCTGGCTATGGCGACGAGCAGGGACTTTCTGAATTACGAAAAAAAATTGCTGATGTGCTATATCCTAATATCATCAGCGCAGAAGAAATTTTTGTCTCTGACGGGGCTAAATGCGATATTGCCCGCATACAGACTCTTTTTGGTTCCTCAACAAAAATTGCAGTGCAGGATCCCGCATATCCTGTCTATGTTGACGGTTCTGTAATAGTAGGTGCCGCAGGAGCAGATAACGGTCAGGACGGACACAGTGGCGTTACCTATCTGCCCTGTACTGCTGATAATGATTTTTTTCCTGATTTAAGTGTTATTCAAGATAACACCCTGATTTATTTCTGTAGTCCCAACAACCCGACAGGAGCTGCCTCAAGCCGTGAGCAACTAAAGAAACTTGTTGATTTTGCAAAGAAAAAGGGTTGCATCATTATCTATGATTCTGCTTACTTTGCCTTTATCCGTGATGAAAAAATTCCACACACAATTTATGAAATTGAGGGCGCAAAGGAATGTGCCATAGAAATCAACTCTTTTTCAAAGCTTGCAGGCTTTACCGGCGTCCGCTTAGGCTGGTCTGTTGTACCAAAAGAGCTTAAGTTTGCTGATGGAACAAGCGTCCATGCTGACTGGAACCGGGTAATGACTACACTTTTTAACGGAGCAAGCAATATTGCCCAAAGGGGTGGACTTGCAGCCTTAGATGAGGAAGGTAGAAAAGAGACACGGGGCCTTGTTGATTATTACCTTGAAAATGCAAAAATTATGAAAGAAGCCCTTACCGGCAGTAATTTTGCAAATGCAGGCGTAAAGGTCTACTACACGGGTGACTCTCCCTACCTGTGGGTTCACTTCCCTGGTTGGAAGAGCTGGGATATTTTTGACAAGATTTTGGACAAATGCAGAGTAGTTACAACCCCAGGCTCGGGTTTTGGGCCATCTGGGGAATCCTACTTGCGCTTCAGTTGCTTTGGTCACAGGGAAGATGTTGAGGAAGCCTGTCGCCGCCTCAAGACTTTTACCCTCTAGCTTTTCTTTATAGTTGAGTCCTATATCCTAACATCAGGACAAAAGATTCCTTTGCTGCTTTTGGAATTTCTAAGATATCAGCGCTTACTATTGCGGTTATCTTTCCTGCAGCAGAGGGAATTTCTATAAAGGGGGCAAGGTATAAGGCCCTGTCGCAGTCTTGTATGTTTCCCGCAAGGCTGCCAAGCCCTGTTCCTGGAAAGCAGAATGTCGTATTTATCCCCAATGTTACTGCTTTTGAATCTAAGTACAAGTTTTCGGTAAAAAGACACATGTTGATTCCTGCCGTAGACGAGCCATCGTTTTTCGGGGCATGGACAAAGTATATCATGTCGTTAAAGCAACCGTCAGGAATGTTAAAGAGGGTAAAGTGAATCCTCCCGCCATTGAAGACTAGGCGTGGCTCAAAAATAAGGTAAATCTTATCCGTATCTACTGAATATGAATCATCTGATTTTGGGGGATTTACAATAGAGTCAGAAATGCCAGCCTGTAAATAGAGGGAACTTGTATAATTGCTTCCAATCATCGCAGTTATCCCCCCGTTTAAGATTGCATAATCAATCATGAAAAGCACTTTGTCTCCAGAAGAAGTTTCGTGCGATACGGGACAGTTTGCCCCAACAGAAATGTCAAAAATAAAGCTTGAAAGCGCCCCCGCAAGCCGTAAGTTTCCGCTAAGGGCACTTTGATCGCTAGAGCTGTCCCTGTTTTTGTAAAGATATACCGCAGTCGCAAATGGTGAGTTGAATCTTATTGTATAAGCCAGGCCTGCTCCCAAAAAAGAAGAAAAAGCCGCTCCGCTTAATCCATGAAAACTTTCAGTCATTCTAGAAGCAATGGATTTTAAGCCAAACTGCCTTTGCAAAAAGATATCAGAGCCTGTGGGTTCAAAATTTCCTAAAAATACACTTAAAAAATGACTTGTGTTCATCATATTCATTTTATAAGTGGCAGATAGTTCCTGTATCTTAAATTTAGAATTGTTGTCTTCTGGAGTTTCTAGGATACTGTTTTCTATTAAATTGTCAGTTTCCAGATAAAATTCTGTCCTAAATAAAAGTTTCCCAGAAAAGTCGAATTGTCCGGCAAAAAATCCCTGACCGTAAATTTCTTTGTCCAAGCTAGCCTGCCCAAGTATTCCGGTAAAGCCGCTAAATGCAGGTGGTTCCAGGGCTGCAAGGGGGAGTGTAGTTAAAATAAAAGCCAAAAGTGTCGTATGTTTTTTCATCATTAAATTATTTATCGGAAATTTGTGGGCTTTCTATGCTAGTTTTTTCTTTACTTGTGTGTTATAATTAACTAAGTAAATGTATATTGTGGTATTTAACTTGTAAATTTAGGGTTAAATTTATTAAAAATTCAGTTTTTGAACTTGACTTATGTTTGTAAGAGGTTAAAATATAGTATATGAGTGACTATCTTGACGCAAACAACGAAGAGCTTCTCAAAGACTTCTTTGCCGAGGCAGAGCAGCAGATTGAGACTTTGGAAAGTAACATCCTTGTTATAGAAAATGATCCATCAAATCATGACGCCATTGATGAAATCTTCCGTGCGGCCCATACTTTAAAGGGTGGATCTGCAACAGTAGAAATGACGGAACTTACAACCTTCTGTCATGATGTAGAGGATTTGCTTGACGCCTTGCGCAGTAATGAGGTTGAAGTTACTGAAGCTATCGTAGATATTTTACTTACTTCTATAGATACAATAAAGGCTATGTTGGAATCCCGTAGCGGTGGTTCTGTTTATCAAGAAGATGTTTCTCCCCTAGTTCAAAAGATAAAGTCTTTCATACCTGAAAAGGCTTCCAAAAAGAAGTCTTCTTCTGTAAAGCTTCCTTCTGGAATGTTGGGGGCAAAACCTGCTGCTCCAGAAGCAAAGGCAGCCACCCCAGAGCCTGATAATGGAATGCCTCCTGTTCCTCCTCTTACCGATGAAGAATATCAGGAACTTAAGCAGGCCTGTCCTGAAGATCAAAAGCTTTGGGTTGTAAATGTTACCTTTGATGAAGCTAACCCGATGAATTCTGTTGGAGGAATTCAGGTTTTCGCAGCCCTAAAAAATAATGGCACAGTTCTTAAAACTGTCCCTGATTTTGAAGCATTATATGAGGATGAATTCCATCCCCAAGTCGTATATTATGTCGCAACCGCATCTCCTGGTTCAGAACTAGAAGATGTTGCCTTCCTTGATGATGTTACCCTTGCAACAGATGCCCGTGAGGTTACGGGTGCAAGTCAGGGAGCAAAATCCGTTCTTCAGGTTTCAGAAGTTGCTGTAGAAGAACCTGCTCAAGTGGCAGCTCCTGCCCCTGTAGCAGCAGCCCCTGCTCAAGCGGCAGCTCCCGAACCTAAGGCTGCGGTAACTCCTGCAGCAAAGGCCCCTGCTCCTGCAAAGAAGGCGGCAGCAGCCCCAGCAGCACATGCGGCCCAAACAGGCTCTATTCTTCGCGTCGATTCAAAGCGTGTAGATAATCTTATGAACCTTGTCAGCGAAACCGTTATTACAAAAGCAGCCTTTAACCAAACAGGGCTTCATTTAGCGGATTTGCAGGTTCAACTTCAGGGGCTTACTACCTCTTATAAAGAAAAGCAGCACCATCTTATGGATGAAATTCCCAAACTTTTTGAAGAAGTTAAAAACGGAATGCCTATCAAGGAAGTTCGTGCTAAGATAGCGGCTGACTATGGTGCTATGTTTGGTTGGTTTGATTCTTTTGAAAATGAATTTAAGCTTACCGCAAGTAAATTCCGGTCTTCTACGCAGAACCTCGGTCGCATTGCTTCCGAGTTGCAAGAGGGTGTAATGAAAATCCGCATGGTTCCTATTGGAACTATTTTCAACAGATTCCCCCGTGTTGTTCGTGACTTAAGCCGTGATTTAGGCCGTAAGGTTAATTTGGTAATAGAAGGTGAAGATACAGAGCTTGACAAGACCGTTGTTGATGACTTGCTAGATCCAATCATGCACTGTGTCCGTAACTCTGTAGACCACGGTGTTGAACCCCCTGAAGAACGCGTTGCTCAGGGAAAAGATGAAACCGGACGTCTGTTGCTAAAGGCTTCAAATGAAGGAAACATGATCGTTATAGACATCGTTGATGACGGTCAGGGAATAGAAGTGGAAAAAGTCCGCGAAAAGGCTATAAAGAAGGGGCTCATCAGTCCTAACAAGGTACTGACTGACATTGAGGCCTATAACCTTATTTTCTTACCAGGTTTCTCCACAAGCGATAAGATTTCAAATGTTTCTGGTCGTGGTGTAGGTCTTGATGTTGTAAAGACCATGGTTGAAAAGCTTAAGGGTACCATTATGGTAACCAGCGAAAGGCATAAGTGGTCAAAATTCAGTATCAGGCTTCCTCTTACACTTGCTATTATTCAGGGACTTTTGGTAAGAGTTGGCAAAGAGGTTTACTCTATACCGATTACCAATGTTATAGAAAGCCAACGTGTTAAGAAATCTTCAATAAACACTATTGATAACTATGAGGTTCTTAATGTCCGTAATGAAGTAATTTCTATCCTTCGTTTGGACAGGCTCTTCAACATAAAGAAAACAAGCGATAGCGATTACTGCTTTATAGTAATAGTTGGTTCTCAGGAAAAGAAGATAGGTGTAATGGTTGATATGCTGATTGGTGAAGAAGATGTTGTTATTAAACCTCTCCACGACCAATTCACCTCTTCTCCTGGAATTGCAGGTGCATCAATCCTAGGTGATGGTTCTGTTTCTCTTATTATTGATGTAAGCCAGCTTTTGGAACTGGGCGTAAAGCAAGAACTTAATGCTCAGCAGACGCGTGAGGCAGAAGCCATTAGAAACGCAAACAGAGGGTAGCTAGATGGGAACTATACAAGATAAACTTAATATACTTGCAAGCACAACAGAAGCCGCTGCAGAAGGTCTTTCTCAGGAACAGCTTGAGGAAGAAAAGAGAAGTGCAAGCGCCATTGATTTCAAAATGGTATCTTTTTCTTTGTCTGGCAAGGATTATGCCATAGACATTATGAAGGTAAAAGAAATTGCTAAGGCAGGACATTTTACCTATGTGCCTAATACTTTGCCTTTTGTTTTAGGTGTTTATAACTTGCGTGGTGAAATAATACCAATTATAGATCTCCGCCTTTTCTTTAATATTAATGTTCCGGAACATGATGATAATGTTCTAGAGAATATGTTGATTGTGAATGTTGGCGAGCAGTTCTTTGGTGTTGTTGTCGATGAAATCGATAAGGTTGTTGGAGTTCAAAAAAATGGAATCCAGCCTCCGCATCCGCTTTTTGGAGATATCAACATAAAATATATAAGTGGTGTTGTAGAAGCCCAGCGCAGACTTTATGTTCTTCTTGATATTGATAAGATATTCGGCGTCCGTACACCGGAAGAAGAAAAAGAGTTGGCAGAGACTGCTCAGGCACAGTTAGAGCAAAGACAGGCAGCTGCTGCAGAAGTTGTTGCTCAAGAAGAAGCTGCTAAAGTTGAAGCAAAGACCAATGTCGCTGCAAAAAAGACACCTGCTCCTGCAAAAGAAGATAAGGTTTCTGCAAAAAAGGTAGAGGAACAAAAAGCTGATGTTGATTTGAACTTCATTTCTGATTCTTTGCAAAAACTTAAGAAGTTTACAGTAGCACCTGTAAATGAAGAGTGGGTAAAGTCCCGCTATGCTGATTGGACAAAAGACAGAGGTCAGGGAAAGACCCAACTGCAGAATGATAGTGATGCAGATGCCTTCCTTGCCCCCTTCTATTCTAGGTTCACCGGCGATTGGTGGAGCGAAGATTTTGCCCAAGCTGTAAGTAAGGCCCTTCCTGAAAACTCTGCAAAGAACATAGTTGTATGGAACCCTGGTTGTGGTAAGGGCTTTGAATCTTACTCTTTAGCTTGCATAATGAAGAAGCGCTATCCAAATGCTCATGTACGCATTTATGCCCATGACACAGACTTGCTGAACGTTTCAAATGCACCCCTTATGACGGTTAGCGAAAAGGTAAGCACTGATTGGTATCAACCCTTCTTGATAAAGAATGCCAATGGTGATTGGACTTTTAGCAAAGAGATAAAGGATATGATTATGTTTGAGTACCATGATTGTACTCATACGAACAATCTGCCCCCTATTGACATAGTGTTTGCGCGAGATCTTATTTCTTTCCTTCCCGTTGCATCACAAAATACAATTTTTTCTGATTTTAACGAGAAAGTTAAAGGAAATGGTGTTATAATAGTAGGTGAAAACGAAAATATTGCAGTCCCAGGCTGGAATAAGAAGCAAGTTGGTTCTATTGCAATATATTCAAAATAAATGATATAAAATTAAGGATTTTTTTCAGGGGGATTAGATGAGAGTAGAGTACATTAACCCGTTTGTTGAAACTTCTTACAGAGTTCTCAAGGAAGTTCTGGGAGATGCCGATGTTAAACGTGGTGACCTTTATCTGAAGTCAACAGCTATGCCTGTTATGGGTGTTGCGGCTTTGGTAGGTTTGGCAGGTGATGTAGAAGGGCGTGTCCTTTTTGACATGACTTATGAAACAGCACTGAATATTGCCTCTCAGATGAATGGAGAACGCCTCCCTGAATTTGATGATTTGGCAAAGGCCACAATCAGCGAGCTTGCAAACTTAATTACAGCACAGGCTGTTACAAAACTTCACGAGTTGGGATTTAAGTTTGACTTGACACCACCTGCATTATTTGCTGGTGAAAAAATGGAAATTGCAGCTTTGAGCGGGCAAGAAGAAAATGTAGAAGCACTTATTGTTCCGCTCATCACTGAATTTGGTAAAATTGAAGTCAACGTCGCTATCCGCGAACGTCAATAAAGGTAAGGAGCATAAAGAGTATGAAAACAAAACAGGATTTCCCGTCAATTAATGAGCGTCCGCCTGAGGGTGTAAAGCTTGATGGCACGAAATTCCGTGTTCTGGTTGTTGATGATTCAATGTTTGTTGCCAAGCAGCTTACACAGATTCTTAGCAGCGATGGTTATGAAATTGTTGCAACCGCACAAGATGGAAAAGAAGGCGTTGATAAATACAAGGAATTGTGTCCAAACATCGATTTAGTAACGATGGATATTACTATGCCTCGTATGGATGGTATTACTGCTCTTGAGCAGATTGTTGCCTTCGATAAGAATGCACGTGTAGTAATGGTAAGTGCTTTAGGAAAAGAAGAGCTTGTAAAGAAGTCTTTGCTTGCCGGAGCTAAGAACTACATTGTTAAGCCTTTGGATCGTAAAAAGGTTCTTGAGCGCATTAGTGCTGCTTTAAAATAGACACTATTTGGCAAATACCTCCTTATATATTTAGTTTGCAAGCTAGTCTTTTGGGGCTAGCTTGCATTCTTTTTATATAATATCCTGAATTTTCAGTGTGCCTTCATCTAGACCCGTAAGTTCGCTAAAGCGGGGCATTGAAAAACAGGCTCGTAAGAAATTGTTCCAATCTTCTCTTTGTTTGTGGTTAGCCCTTTGTATGCAAATAGTTTTAAGTTGTAGGTAATTGGTTGTAATGGTTTCCCACATTTCAAAACCACCTGGTATATTGTGCCTTAATCTCATAAAGGCCTGATATGCTTTTTTCCCCTGTTCACTTCTTTCACTTTCTGTAAGATTTGGGTTAGCTAGTTTTTTATTTTCTGCTTCATACTCAAGGTAAAGTTTTTTTACTTGATTTTTTGACTCTTGGGTAACATATTTGCTATAGGGGTCCAGGTCATTTTCCATAAATTTTTTTAGTGAATGCATTGTTGACTGGCTCATTATTATTTCAAAAAAATGATAGCGTTGGAGTTCTGGGGTAAAGGCTTGCTCATATTTTATGTCAAAGGAAACCAAAATTCCTTTTAGAAAGGCATCATGAGACTGATGCGCTTGGTTATTGCTGCCTAAACTTTTTGCAACTTGCCACTGTCTGTTAGATTCATCTTTTATAAAATCTTTGCTAGTGTCAATTTCACCTACATTAAATGAATTTGATTTTGCATTTAATGCCCTATCTAAATTAAAGACCTGAATATTTTTTATCTCGACCATACTGGCTAGTATAAAATTTTCTTTCTTTTCTGACAAGACGGCAAAGCAATCAGTTGAATTTTATGAAAATTTATGCAATAATAATGCAAGTTTATTTAGGAGCATACATATTATGAAAATTGCACTTGTTGGATATGGAAAAATGGGACACATGCTTGAACAAACAGCCTTGTCTTTAGGGCATGATGTCGTGGCAACAATCGATCCTTTTGCAGCAGATGCTTCATGTAAGATTGGAATTAATGATGAAAAAGCTCTTCAGGATGTTGTCTTAAAGAGTGGGGCAGAGGGGGTAATAGAATTTACTTCTCCTGCAGCCGTGATGGGAAATATAAAGGCTCTATTACCATTAAAGCTACCTCTAGTTGTTGGCTCAACTGGTTGGAATGATAAAATGGCTGAAGTTGCTTCTCTTGCAGCCTCATGCGGTGGAACAATCATGCACAGTGCAAATTTTTCAATCGGGGTCAATCTTTTTTATAAGATTGTAGAAGAAGCTGCTAGGTTTGTTAGCAACTTTGATGAATATGATTCATCTGTTTGGGAAATGCATCATAATCAAAAGGCTGATAGTCCTTCGGGTACAGCTTTGGATATTGCCCGCAGGGTAATGGCTGGTGATAAGAAGAAGACAGAGATTGTAACAGATGCTTTTCATGAAAGACCAAAGGAAAATCAGCTTCATGTATCGTCAACTCGTTGTGGCTTTGTTCCTGGAACGCATAAAGTGTTTTTTGATAGTCCTGCAGACACCATAGAGCTGACCCATACTGCGAGAAGTAGGCAGGGATTTGCAAGTGGAGCCGTGCATTCATTGGAAAACTTAAAGGCTCTGTTGGATTCTGGTAAATTGAAGGCAGGTGGACTGTATAACATGAGCCATGTCTTCCCAGGACTTTTTTAAATTTAGTGGAGCTCGAAAAATTTGCAAGTGCAAGTTTTTCGGGCTGCCCCTTACTAAATTTCTTAAGGAGGGGGCTTTTTTTGCCGAACATGGAAAGGTATGAAAGTTTTTTCTTTATTTAAAACTAGAATTCTCTTTCTTGTTCTTAGCCCCTTTATTTGCGCTGTCTATGCTTTTTCGTTAACGCATACAGTAGCCAAAGGCGAGACCTTTTATTCAATAAGTAAAAAATATTCGATTACTGTTGATTCTTTATGTGATGCAAATAAAATAAAGAAGACCGATGTCTTAAAAATAGGGCAAAAACTGGTAATTCCTGAAAAAAAAGTTGTATCTGAGCGTAAATATGATGTTTACACAGTTCAAAAAGGAGATACTTTTTATCGCATTGCAAAGATAAACGGAATTTCTGTAGATGAGCTAAAAAAACTTAATAATTTGTCCTCTGATAATACCCTGAAAATCGGCCAGAAATTAAAAATTCCCCTGACCGTTTTGGATCCTGCAAGCGCAAAGCTACCTGATTTACCTTCTTCTGATCCAAGAAACTATAGCTCAAAAAAAGGGGATTCTAGCCTTACCTGGCCGGTAAAAAATCCTGTTGTTACATATACAAAGGGAAAGGTTAGTGGTGTTCAGCTTTCAGCTACAAAAGATGAAAAGGTTACTGTAATAAGGGCTGGAACTGTTATGTTTACAGGTAACTATAGGGGCTATGGGAATGTTGTTTTTGTTCAATCAAAGACCGGACACATATATGCTTATACAGGCTTGGGCTCAATAAGTGTAAAAAATGGTGACTATTTGGTTTTTGGAGATACCCTGGGGACAGCCGGAGTGGATGCGATTAAGCAGTCTCCACAAATTCAACTTATGGTATTTTTAAATACAACCCCAATAGACCCTGCTACAGCCCCCCGAGGCTAGTGTTTATATGTGTAATTGCCCCTGCAAGAGCATCAGATGCATGGTCGGGCTTGGGAATTTCTTTTAAATTTAATAGGATTTTCACATATTGCTGAACAGTTTCCTTATCAGCTGTCTTTGTACCAGTAACTGAATATTTTATTGCATTGGGTGTATAAAAAAATACTGGAATTGCTTGTTGCGCTAAGCATAACGTTATAACGCCCTTTGCTTCTGCTACAGCTAAAGCACTGGAGGAATTCCTTGAAAAATAAAGCGTTTCCATTTCAGCTTCATCTGGTTTGAATTCCGCTACTACCGCCAAGAGCCTATTATAAAGCGATAAGAGCCTAAGTTCATGGCTTTGCTCGCTAGAGGTTTCTATTACTCCATAGCTTACAAGGCGAAAGGAACCATTTATAAAGTCAACTACCCCAAATCCAGTGTTTGCTAACCCTGGATCTATTCCAAGTATTCTCTTTTTCATAAAAAAGCCCCTCGGTACAATTAGTTACCAAGGGGGTACACTTTAGTCAAGATAAAATTACTCTGCGTCAGGATCAAAGCCGTCAGGATATTCTACTGTTGTGTAGACATTCTGAACATCTTCATCTTCTTCAAGTTTGCTAACAAGCTTAGCAACTTTCTTTGCAACATCAGCATCGACTGCTGTGTATGCCTGTGGAACCATAGAAACTGCAGCAGACAATGATTCGTATTCTTTTGCCTGAAGGACTTCAAGAACCTTGTCAAAAACAGAAGGATCAGTTGTTACTGTTATAACGCCATCTTCATTTACAATGTCATCTGCTCCTGCCTCCAAAGCAACTTCCATTACTTCATCTTCAGAAACTTTTTCTGCATCATATTCAATAACGCCCTTGCGATCGAACATACGGCTTACAGAACCTGTTGTTCCTAAGTTTCCACCGTTCTTTGAAAAATAGTTGCGAACATTTGCAGCTGCACGGTTTTTATTGTCTGTAAGAACTTCTACCAGAACTGCAACTCCGCCTGGAGCATAGCCTTCGTATACTAATTCTTCATATGTTGCAGCGCCAAGTTCTCCTGTACCTTTCTTTATTGCACGTTCAATATTATCTTTAGGCATTGATGCTGCTTTTGCCTTAAGCATAGCAGTGCGAAGACGGGGGTTCGAGTTAGGGTCACCGCCGCCCATTTTTGCGGCTATTGAAATTTCCTTTATGAATTTGGTGAAGAGCTGTCCGCGCTTTGCGTCAGCAATTCCTTTTGCATGTTTAATAGTTGACCATTTGCTGTGTCCTGACATTGGTAACTCCTATAAATAAAAAACAGATTGTATTGCTTATTTTATCGCAATATGGCAGTATTTGTCAATAATTGCATATAAAATCCAAGGTAAAAAAAGTAAAAAAAGTTACTTTTTCTTAAGCCCGTTGAGCAGGCTTTTTGCTGCATCTCCTGCTTTTTCGGCTGCGTCAGATGAGCCGGTAAGGTCTTTTACCTTTTCTGCAGCTTTTTCGGTCGCCTTGCTTTTAGCCTCATCAATTTTTTCATTGGCCTTTTCCTTTAGCTTTTCTTCTATCTCAACCTTTTTCTTTTCTAAGATTCCCTGCAAATCAGAAAGCTTTGTATTTTGTAAGTCTATATCCTCTTCTAGTCCTAAGAAGTCCTTTACTTTTGCCAGGACTTCATTTGATGATGAATTTATTTCATCTTGGATCTTTTTTAAGGCAGCATTTTTTGCATCTTGGCCTATAGTCATAATTACATTTTTAAGGGCATTTATAAACTGCTCTGCAAAGTTACCGGTTAAGTCAAGAAAGGCTCCCTTTGCTTCTGTATACCCTGCTTCAAAACCTATTTTCATGCTAGAAACTTGCTCAAGGGCCTGCTTATAATACTTTGTGACAATTTCGTTATCAAAGCCATCAGAGGTAAGTGTTAGAGGATTTAAGTCTATATTACCCCCTGCTGTAAAGCCTGTGGAATCAGCAGTTGCAGTCATGTTGAGGACAGCTTTTCCGTTTAAGCTTGGGATACCGCTTGTCTTTGCAATAGATGCCCCATCTATTGCTGCCGTAAAGCCTTTGCCCGTGTAGCTTGCGGAAATAAGGGGTGCTGTGCTTTTTGTCCGTGTGTCAAGGGTTATGTTTGCATTATGGTCTATTTCTGAAAGTGTCAATGAGCCTGTAAAGACAGTAGGCTTGTTCCTCCAGTCCTGATTATTGGTGATTTCTGTAATTCTTGCAGAAAAGCCGGTGCCCGAAGCCAATACATTTTCAATAAGAAATGAAGGGTAGGTAGTTGAATACCAATATGTAGTCCCCTTTAAGCGGCGGGAAACCTTTTTTTCGGTCTTTTTACTTGCCTCTGTCTTTTCTTTTGCGGCAGAGGCTGCTTTTGCTTCTTTTGCATAGGCAATGGCCTTTTGTACATAGGGGTAATACTTTCCCATCATATTATAACCGACTGTATCTAAAGCTGTGTTAAGCAACTGTGAGGCGTTGGATAGAGCTCCTGTTATTGTTGTAAGCCTTTCTTTCGCAAATGCAATGTCGCTTTCAGCAGCGCTTTTTACTGATTCAGCTGTTTCTGAAAGTTTTTTCCCATCAGCTTTTATTTCATCTAATAAATTCTGTGTACTAGATTTTAGCTCTTTGCTCTTGTCTAGGGCAGTCTTTATTTTTTCAAGGTTTTCACTAAGTTTCTTAAAATCATCTGCGTTTTTCACATTAAATGAAGAAACTTTTAGACTTTGTAAATCTTTTACGCTATCTGCAAAATCTTTTACCTGCTTTTCTACTTCTTCAGGTTTAGCCTTCCATTTTTCCATAAGGACCTGAGATTCTTCTAGAGCTGTCTTTGCAGCTTCAGTACTTTTTATCTGAGATCTTATACCTTCAACTATGGAATCAACATCGCTACCGCCTAAAAGGGCAAAGGCCTGACTTTTTAAATCTTCTATAGCATTTGCAGATTTTGCCTTGAGACTTTTTACAAAGGCGCTTTCTTCCTGGCTTTTTTCACTTTCAGGTTTTTTAGGAAGTTCACAAGAAGTTTTTCTATCTGTATTAAACTTCATACCAGATACTTCTAAATTTTCAGCAACAAAGTGCTTGCGTAAAAGTTGTGGTAAATTAAAGGCTAATTCAAGTTTTTCTACTTCAAAGAGATTTTTCATAACTGAATTCTTATTTCCAACGGAAATATAACCAACTGTCAGCCTTGATTTTAAAATCCTCAAGTCTACATAACCTATTTCTGTTTTTGCCCCGAATGCGGCTTCACAAGCTGCTTTAAGCCCCTTCTTGACAAGTGGGTTTTTGAAAATTCCAACTATTGTTACTAAAGAAAAAATGAAAGCAGCCACTGCGGCAAGCGG
>CAJOQA010000213.1 GCA_905236465.1 uncultured Treponema sp. | reverse complement strand
TTCTTTTTTGTATTCTTTGTCAAGAGTTTTTTATAATGATAAATTTGCTTCTTCAGTAGGTTTATATCAGAAGTCTATTATAACATTTTTGTTACAAACAGCCTAAAAAATTGTTTCCTTAAGTACAAAGGCTTTTTCTGCCGAAAAACTAAGGAAAGGTGGTATCCATGAAAAAGAGAATAGTAACTTTTGTAGCATTTCTCCTGCTTTTTGTGCCGATTTTTGCTCAAAAATCAAATGAAAGCTATGATACAACAGGGGGAGCAGAAACTTTTAAGTTTAAGTACAAAAAGGGGGACTCCTACCGCATACTATCTACTGTAGAAGAAGATGTCTTTGTAAACATGCGATACAACCACCACGGGCAGATTATAAACCGCGTGTCCGCTAAGATAACCGACACGGGCAAAGACGAAAGCGGTCTTGCAGTTGGGACCCACGACTGTACTTTTATGACAACAGAGAACGGCAGCAAGGCTGTTGATGGCAAGACCTTTTCTTGGGGAGAAGAATATAAAAGCATCTTTGACCGCAATGCCCTTGGGGTCTACAGCATAGGGGATGAATACTTTATGCCAACAGTCCGCGATGTTCCCATTTTTCCAGACCACCCAATAAAAGCAGGGGACACTTGGACGGCCGATGGGCATGAGGCCCACGATATGAGGCAAAACTTTGGCATACAAAAGCCATACAAGGTCCCCTTTTCCGCAGTCTACACCTACTTGGGCACTGTGGGAAAAGAAAAACATGAAGTCAGGCAGATGAGTTATGCGGCGGCAGCTATAAGCAAACAGCGTAACAATCAGGTTATAAAAAGCGAAGGCTCTGTTCTCCACGTTTTTCATGTAAAGTATTCCCTTTACACCCAAGCCCCAGTAACCCCTTCTTCCTATTACACGGAGGATTACCCACAAACAACAATGGGCTTTAGCGACGAATACATTTACTGGGATAACGAGAAGGGTGCCATCGACCACTACACGGAAGACTTTAATATCATTATAGAAACAGCCTACGGCAACATTTACCAATTCAAGGGAACTGCCCACGCAGAGGTTACGGACTTTTTGCGCACAGGAACAGATGATGAGCTTAAGGCCGTACAGGAACAGGTCAAGAACTTGGGGCTTGAAAATGTAACTGTAAAAAAAGGAGAAAAGGGGCTTACCCTAAGCATAGAAAATATTCAGTTTCAGGCAGAAAGCGCCCTTCTTCTTGAATCAGAAAAAAAGAAACTTGAGGTTATAGCTCAGATTTTGGAAGCCTACCCCGATAATGATATTTTAGTCAGCGGGCACACTGCTACCGGACGCGGACTTGATCCGCAAATGCTTAGCGAACAGCGGGCAGCTTCTGTTGCAGACTACTTAATGCAGCTTGGGGTAAGGGACCGCTACCACATATTTACACAGGGCTTTGGTGACAAGCAGCCCATTGCCCCAAACACAACGGAAGCAGGCAAAGCTAAAAACCGCAGGGTTGAGATTACCATTATGGATGAATAGAGGAGACGGTTTTGCTTAAATATGTATTAAAAAGAATAGGGCTTTTACTGGCAAGCCTTTTTATAATAATGACCATGCTTTTTGTGCTCATACGGCTTTTACCAAACCCAATAACGTCTGTTCCCGGTGGCTTTGACAAGGCAATGCGGGATATGAGGGAAGCCTGGGGCTACAATAAACCCATAATGGTCCAGTACGGAATCTTTTTGAAAAAGGTATTTACAGCCTGGGATTGGGGCTTTTGTACTTCTATGGGAACTTTCCTGCAACCTGTAACGGCTTATCTTTCAAGTAAACTCCCTGCGACAATTTACGTGAACATCTTTTCCGTTATAATCTCACTTCCTATAGGAATAACATTTGGTATAGTAGCTGCCGTAAATAAAAATAAGTGGCCGGACCACGTAATTCAGGTAGTTATCATGTTTTTTATCTCTGTACCTTCCTTTATATACGCTTTTATTTTGCAATACTTTATAGGCTACAGGCTCGGTCTCTGTCCCCTTATTTTTAAGGGGGGAGATGACTACTTTACCTGGGCAATGTTCCACTCTGCAATAATGCCCATACTTTCACTTTCCTTTGGCCCCATAGCCCAAGACATGCGCCTTATCCGCGCAGAGCTGACCGACCAACTCAATTCAGACTATATGCTTTTAGCCCGCACTAAGGGGCTTAGCAAAAGCCAGGCAATAGTCCGCCACGCCCTAAGAAATTCTATGGTCCCCCTGATGCCGACTTTTTTAGGGAATTTCATTGGAATACTTGGTGGCTCAATGATTATCGAGCAGATTTTTGCAGTTCCGGGCATTGGGAAAACCTATGTGCAGTCAATTGCAGTCCGCGACTACAGTGTCTTTATGGCAATCAGCATGTTTTATGTAACCATTGGACTTATAGCCGGTATAGTAACAGACTTAAGCTATGGTTTTATAGACCCAAGAATCCGCATGGGAGGCAGCAAAACAAATGAATTGTGATAATCCGCCCAAAGAAAAATTTGTGTTTGTACAGCAAGAATCAATTCTTACAGATACCCCGCTTCTTACAAAACCAAGGAGCTACTTACAAGATGCCCTCTTGCGCTTTGCTTCAAACAAGGGATCTGTTGTCTGTTTCTTTATAATTTTACTCCTGATTTTATACGCAATCTTTGGCCCAGTTTTTTCCCCTTACAAAATAAATGACAAAGACGGTTACTATGCCTATGTGCTGCCTGGTAGGGGCTACAAAAAAACTCAGGTCAACCTGGCAACCTACCAGTACTATAGCAATATTCCAGGGGCTATAAAAAAATTCTACGGAGAAAAAAAAGTAGTAGTCGCAAAAAGAAATCAAACTTGGTATTCAATAAAGCTAGACACCTATGCAAAGACAGGCTTTGTAAAAATGCTGCTGACTAAAGACGATTACCTAAAGGCAAAAGAATGGGAAAGTCAAACAGGGGAACAGATCTTCTATCCTGTTATTGACCAAAAGCTTGTGAAAAATCCTACATACAAAAATGACATGAACGCCTGGTTTAAAACTGATGCAAAAGGGATTGCAGAAACTAATCCTGCTACAGGAAAAGTCATTCCCATTTACAAAAAAGATTCTTCATCCGCTGACGGATTTTCCTACTACGACCTTAAGATGAATGGCAGCCAGTATGAGACTAGAGTTTTGTATAGTACCTGGTACCTTTATCAGCACGGAAGAAAAGCATTTTTTCCCTTTGGAACAGATAGCTCTGGCTATGATATTTTTACCCGCCTTGCTTATGGGGCAAGACTTTCTTTGATCCTTGCCCTTTTCGTCTCAAGCATAACCCTTACCATGGGAACCGTAATCGGAGCCCTTGAAGGTTACTACGGCGGCACATTTGATATAATTTTTGAGCGAATAAAAGACATAATCTATCAGGTTCCTACGCAGGTAACGATGGTACTTTTCCAGCTCTACCTGGCAAAAAAACTGGGACCAATTGCAGCCCTCTTCTTTGCCTTTATCTTTTACGGCTGGATAGGAATTTCTTCTACGGTGCGGGCCCAGTTCTACCGCTTTAAGGGACAGGACTATGTTAACGCAAGCCGCACTTTAGGAGCAAGTGATGCGCGTCTTATCTTTCGCCACATACTTCCCAACGCTATAGGATTTATAATTACTGTTAGCATACTTAGCATACCGGGCGTAATCTTTTCCGAAGCGTCACTTACATACCTTGGCATTGTTAATTTGGATTCGGACAAGATAACGAGTGTTGGCGCAATGCTTAACGGTGCAACGAATGCCCTTAGCACATATCCGCATACGGTTTTCTTTCCGGCTGCATTCATTTCCATTCTGCTTGTCTGCTTTAACGAATTTGGAAACGGTTTGCGCGATGCCTTTAATCCGTCTTTGAGGGGGGCAGAAAATGAGTGAATCCATTAATGCAGGCGACGTAGCCCTTAGCGTAAGGAATCTGACGGTTTCTTTTAGAACCAACAAGGGAATTGTTCACGCAGTCCGGGGAATTTCCTTTGACCTAAAAAAAGGCGAAACCCTTGCCTTGGTTGGAGAAAGCGGTTCAGGAAAATCTGTAACAGCAAAAGCCATGCTTGGAATAGAAGCGCCCAATGCCATCATAGAAAGCGGAAGCATTTTTTACGAGGACCGTGACCTTCTAAAATTTACGGAGGAAGATTTTAATCAAATCCGCGGAAACAAGATTACAATGATTTTCCAGGATCCTATGTCTTCCCTTGACCCAATTGTAAAGATTGGCCCGCAGATGACGGAAGCTGCAATCCTTAACGGAAGGCGAAAGCAGAAGCTTGCAGAAAAAAAACTTTGCCTTATCATAAAGAATCTTTCTAAAAATGATGCTTACAAAAAAGAACTTGCCGGAATAAAAAAAGCGGTAAAGCTTGCAAAAAAAGATTATTCCCTTCAGTTCAAAAATCTTTCTTTAGCCTATGATTTTGAAGAAGCCAAGCAGCAGGTAAAAATTCCTGAATGCTTAAATCCTGCAAAAAATCTTCTTTTGCAAAAAGAATTTGAAGAGCTTAACGATGCCATTTGCCGCTCGGCCTTTTGCGTTACAAAAAAAATGGCTTACGAAAAGGCACTAAAGATAATGGCGGAAGTTGGCATTAGCGACGGAGAAAAAAGGTTCAACCAGTACCCCTTTGAATTTTCCGGCGGAATGAGGCAGCGCATAGTGATTGCCATTGCCATTGCCGCAAACCCCGACCTTCTTATTTGCGACGAGCCAACCACAG
>CAJOQA010000212.1 GCA_905236465.1 uncultured Treponema sp. | reverse complement strand
CTTGCACAGGCAATGGCTAGTAGCAGTTTGGATCAAGCTTCTTTAGAAAATCTAGAGAAGTCTAAAACTGTTCAAGAAACCGCTAAAAATGAAGTTATGTCTGACAAAATAAAAAAGGACGGAAGTTCTGGCGGGCAGTCGCAAGGCTATGGCTCTAGAAAAAGGAAGCAAGGCAATCAGGCTGAGGAAGAAGAAACTGAAGAGCTTAGAGAGTTTAGGGATCCTCGCCTTGGTGCACATATTGATATAACAGGGTAGTAAAGCTTTGGCTGTAGTTATAGTACTTTTGTGTCTTTTTAATATAGGCATGTGGGTTGTCTTTCTCATTCGTTTTAAAGCCCTTTTTTCAACAACAGGGATATTGAAAAGCACCCGGAATTCTTTAGATTCTATGCTGAAAGAATTAAATTCTAATGCAGACAGAAATATAACCCTTATAGAAGACCGAATAAATACTTTGCAAAAAGTTTCAGCCGAAGCTGATAAAAGGGTTGCCTTTTTACGTGATGAACTTTCTAAAGCGCAAAAATCTATGGTTACCCATGCAGAAGCTTATGAAATTCCTACTGAAACAAAGAAAAAAGAAAGTGTAAAAAAGCCTCGTAGTCAGCCTAGGCGGAGGACTACAACCCCTTTGCAAACGTATATCGATAATAAAAACGAGGGGAAAAAAGGAGGTCAAGAGCTACCGGAAAACACCGCTGGTCCTACTATCTACCCTGCTAAGGAACAAATCCATGTGGAAAAAGATATGAAGACTCAGCTAAAAGAACTTGCTGAGTTAGGCTATACAGATGAGGAAATCGCTGCGAAATTAGATATTAGTACTCAAGAAGTTAAATTAATACTTGAATTTTCGTAGAAATGCTATATAATTAGTTCATGCACGATTTAAAATTAAAAAAAGCCCGATATGGACTATTGTCTGACGGCACAAAAATTCACTTATATACTGTATCAAATGGAGAAATGAGTTTTTCTACCACTGAATATGGTTGTACTCTTACAAGTATAAAACTTCCTAATGGCAAGGAAGGTGTAGACATTCTGCTTGGCTACTCTCAGTTGGATGGGTATATAAATTCTTCTTCTTGTTTTGGAACTGTTGTCGGTCGCTTTGCTAACCGGATAGGTGGCGCCTCTTTTACCCTCGATGGAAAAGAATATAAACTTGACAAAAACGATAATGGTAATATGCTCCATGGTGGTTTTGACCGTTGGGAAAAAAAGGTTTGGAATGTAAGTCCTGTAATGACCAAATATGGTTTGGGGGTAAAATATACCCGTACATCCTACGATGGTGAACAAGGCTTTCCTGGTACAGTAAAGGCTTCCGTTTCATATACTCTTAGCGAAGATAATACCTTAACTCTTGAATATGAGGCTGTTTCAGATAAGGCAACTCCCATAAATCTTACTAACCATGCCTATTTCAATCTTAAGGGGGAATCAGGCGGTTCCGTAGAAGATCAAGAGCTTCAGATGTTCTGCGATAATTACCTTGAAGTTGATGACAAACTTATTCCCACCGGAAAACTTATTCCTGTTGCAGGAAATGCCTTTGATTTTACTTCTCCTAAACTGATTGGTAAAGACATTGCTGATACAAAGGGTGGCTATGATCACTGCTTTTGTGTTAGAAAAAATCCTGATGGTAAAGATAGCCTTTCTATTGCTGCTATCGTAAAGGATCCCGCTTCTGGCAGAAAGATGATTATGAAGACTACTGAACCTGGTGTTCAGCTTTATACTGGAAATTTTATTAATGGCGAAAAGGGGAAAAATGGTTTTGTCTATGCCAAGCATGGGGCGTTGTGCTTAGAAGCAGAAGCCTATCCTGATGCTCCGAATAAAACAAATTTCCCTTCTTGCATCCTACAGCCAGGACAGGTTTATTATCAAGTAACTCAATATAGCTTTGAGTTTTAATCAAGGTTACATTTTATGAACATAGAGAGGTCACAATGGACGTCCAGTTACAAGAATTGATTGAAAAAATCAAAAGAGATGGTGTTGCCAGTGCAGAAACTTCTGCTCAGAAGATTATCTCTGACGCAGAAAGTAAAGCTGCTTCTATAATAAAAGAAGCAGAAGAAAAGGCAGACAGCATCATAAAAAGTGCTAAAGCAGAGACAGAAAGGATGGAAAAAGCCAGCGAAGATGCCATTGAGCAAGCTGGACGCAACCTGATTATCTCTTTCCGCGATGGTATTAACAAGGAAGTTTCCGCATTATTTACAGCAGAAACTGAAAAGGCCTATGATAAGGATTTACTTAAAAAGCTTATTCCTGAAACTGTAAAGGCATGGGCTTCTTCACCTGCTTCTGATTTGACTGTGTTGCTAAGCGCTAAGGATTTAAAAGCCTTGGAGTCTAATTTGCGCACAGCCCTTAAGGCTCAGATTTCTAAGGGGCTTGAGATTAAGGCAGATGCAACCCTTACTTCCGGCTTTAGGGTTGGAACAAAAGACGGTAGCGCTTTCTATGATTTTAGCGCAGATGAAGTTGCTAATTTGTTCTCTTCTTATTTGAATCCTAGAACTGCAAAGTTGATGAAGAATGCAGCAGAGGGTATTCCTTCTGAGCATATTGATCAGCAAATAGAAGGGGAAGATGATGACCAAGGAGAAGTTGCGGAAGAGCCTAAGAAAAGGGTAGCTAAAAAAACTGTAGCAGAAAAAAAGCCTGCCGCCGCAAAGAAAACAAGCGCAAAAGGAAAGAAATAGTGGAACATCTCTATTATTTAGTTTCCCAGTTGCCGGCTTTTACCGTTAATGGGGATTCTTCTTCTAAGCTTCCTATAACAACTGACTACTTTAAGGATTTGTGCTGTCGTTTTATGTCTCCAAAAGCTGCGGAATTAGCGAAGGGTCTTTCGCTTGAGCCTCCGCGTCAAGGAGAAAAAACAGGTTCAGCCTTCCTTGATGAATGGTATACAAAGGAGCGTAATCTACGTTTCGCTCTTGCCCAAGTTCGTGCCCTTAAAATGAAGAAGGAAGCCAAGGATATTCCCATAACCAGTGATGGTGAGGTTATACAAGCCGCCCGTACCGCAACTGGAATGGACAGCCCCTTGAGTGCAGAGCAATACCTTAATGACTACCGTATGACAGTTCTTGAAAAGATAGCACCTCTTGATGTCTTTTCTGCTGATGCGGTTTATAATTATGGTTTGCGCCTTATGTTGGCTGAACGTATGAAGAAGTTTAACAGGGATTTAGGGTTGGCTTCTTATCACAAAATTTATGACGAGATTCTTGGAGAAAAGAAATGACAGATACAAAAGGCAAAGTAGTTGCTGTAAACGGAAACATGGTTTCTGTGCAGTTCGACGGAAAGGTATCTCTCAACGAAGTAGGTTACGTCAATGTTGATGGAAAAAAACTGAAAGGTGAGGTTATTCGTGTCCGTGGCAATACTGCGCAGATGCAGATTTATGAAATGACAAATGGTATTTCAACTGATTGTACAGTTGAATTTACTGATGATTTGCTAAGTGTTGAGCTTGGACCTGGAATTCTAGGCCAAGTTTATGATGGTTTGCAGAATCCTCTTCCTCTTCTTGCTGAACATTCAGGTTACTTTCTTGAGCGTGGTGTTTATTTGCCAGCTCTTGATGAAGAGAAAAAATGGGATTTTACACCTATAGCAAAAGAAGGTGATACTGTTCAGGCTGGCGATCCTTTAGGTTCCGTTCCAGAAGGTCCTTTTACTCACAAGATTCAGGTACCCTATACTTTCTTGGGAACTTATACTGTAAAAAAGGTTATAAAAGCCGGTTCATATAGAATCCACGATACAATTGCTACTCTAGTAGATGCAAAAGGCAAGAGTCATGATGTTTGCATGAGCTTTAAATGGCCTGTCAAGCGTGCCGTAAACTGCTATGCAGAACGTTTAATGCCTTCCGATTCTATGGTAACAAAAATCCGTTTGATAGATACTTTCTTCCCTGTTGCTAAGGGTGGTACCTATTGTATACCTGGACCTTTCGGTGCCGGTAAGACAGTTCTTCAGCATACAACAAGCCGTAATGCAGATGTTGATATTGTAATTATTGCAGCTTGTGGTGAACGTGCTGGTGAAGTTGTTGAAACTTTGACTGAATTCCCTGAGTTGAAAGACCCAAGAACTGGTCGCTCCCTTATGGAACGCACGATTATCATTTGTAACACTTCTTCAATGCCTGTTGCTTCTCGTGAAGCATCATGTTACACAGGTGTTACTCTTGCTGAATACTACCGCCAGATGGGACTTCATGTTCTTCTTCTTGCTGATTCAACTTCCCGTTGGGCACAGGCAATGCGCGAAATGTCTGGTCGTTTGGAAGAGATTCCTGGTGAAGAAGCTTTCCCTGCATATCTTGAGTCAACTATAGCTTCTTTCTATGAGCGTGCTGGTATTGTAAAGCTTAGAAGCGGTGATATTGGTTCCGTTACAATTGGTGGTACGGTTTCTCCTGCAGGTGGTAACTTTGAAGAGCCTGTTACACAAGCAACGCTTAAGGTTGTTGGTGCTTTCCACGGTCTTAGCCGTCAGCGTTCAGATGCCCGCCGTTATCCTTCAATAGACCCCTTGGATTCTTGGTCAAAGTATAAGCCCATGATGTCTTCAAAATGGGTTGAATATGCTCGTGACCTTTACAAGCGCGGACAAGAAGTCAACTCTATGATGAAGGTTGTTGGTGAAGAAGGTACTTCTATAGAAGACTTTGTTACCTATCTTAAGAGTGAATTCCTTGATGCCGTTTATATGCAGCAAGACTCTTTTGATGAGATTGAAGGTGCTTCAAGTGTAGAAAGACAAAGCTACATGTTCAAGATGGTTCTTAATGTTCTTGGTTCTTCATTCAATGTTACTGAAAAGGATGCCGCCCGTGCGCTTTTCAACTCATTGCAGCAAGAGTTTAAGGATATGAACTATAGTGAGTTCCAAAGTGAAAAATTCAAGACTTACGAAAAGCAGATTGCCCAGATTTTTGCTTCTAATGAGGCTAAAATTTCTGATCAGGTAAAAGCTCTGCTTAAGGAAGGTGAGTAATGAACAAGGTATACAGCAAAATTGACAGTATCAATGGTAGTGTTATTACTGTAAAGGCCAAGGGCGTTAAGCTTAACGAACTTGCTGAAATAGAGACCCGCTTTGGTACTTCTTTGGCCGAAGTAAATAAAATTGATGGCGATATAGTTTCTTTGCAGGTTTTTGCTGGTGGTCGTGGTGTTGCAACTAATGATAAAATCCGCTTTTTGGGACACGATATGCGTGTTTCTTTTAGCGAAAATCTTTTAGGCCGTATTTTTAACGGTTCTGCAGAACCTCGTGATCATGGTCCTTCCCTTTCTGAAAATCTTGTTCAGATTGGAGGTCCATCCGTTAACCCTGCAAAACGTATCTTGCCCAACCGCATGATGCGTACAAATATTCCTATGATTGATGTGTTTAACACATTGGTTGTAAGCCAAAAGATTCCGATTTTCTCAATCTCTGGGGAACCCTATAACCAGTTGCTTGCCCGCATTGCTATGCAGGCTGATGCTGATGTTATTGTTCTTGGCGGAATGGGACTTAAGTATGATGACTATCTTTACTTTAAGAATACCCTGGAAGAAGGTGGTTCTTTAAGCAAAACCGTTATGTTTATTCATACCTCTGCTGACCCAACAGTAGAAGCCATGAAGATTCCAGATTTGTCTTTGGCTGTAGCAGAGCAGTTTGCCCTTCAGGGAAAGGATGTTTTGGTCCTTCTTACAGACATGACAAACTTTGCTGACTCTATGAAGGAAATTGCTATTACTCAAGAGCAAGTTCCTTCAAACCGTGGTTATCCTGGCGATCTTTATTCACAGTTGGCAAGTCGCTACGAAAAGGCTGTTGACTTTTCTGATCAGGGATCAGTTACTGTTTTAGCAGTAACAACCATGCCTGGTGATGATGTTACTCACCCTGTTCCAGATAATACCGGTTATATTACTGAAGGTCAGTTCTATCTTAAGGGTGGACACATTGAGCCATTTGGTAGCCTTTCTCGTCTTAAGCAAAATGTTAATGGCAAGACCCGTAAGGATCACCGCCAGCTTATGGATGGTATGATTAAGCTTTATGCCCAATATAAGGATACGCTTGAAAAGAAATCTATGGGCTTTAATATGTCATCTTGGGATGAAAAACTCCTTAAGTATGGTGAAATGTTTGAAGCTGAAATGATGGATTTGTCTGTAAATATTCCTCTTGAAGAAGCCTTGGATAATGGATGGAAGATCCTTTCACGTTGCTTTGAAAAGCAGGAAACTGGTCTTAAAACAGAACTTATTGAGCAGTTCTGGCCTAAAAATTAAAGGCGGAGGTCGCCCTGAATGGCAAAAATAAAGCTGACTAAAAACGAGCAGAAGACTCAGAAAGATGCGCTTAAGATGTATCAGCGCTATCTTCCTACTCTTACGCTCAAAAAACAGCAGCTGCAGTCTGAAATACGAACCATAGACGAAAAGGCTAAAGCCGTAAGGGCAGAAAAGACTGCCCTTGAAGAAGACTTCCAAAAGTGGATCTCTGTCTTTGGTGAGCAAGATGCCTTTAAACCTGGAATGGTGACTGTAAAGAACATCAAGAAAGGGTGGGGCAATATTGCTGGTGTAAGGATTCCTATTTATGAAGGAGCTGATTTTGGCCGTGGAGACTATGACCTGTATTCAACTCCTTTGTGGATAGATATGGCTGCTGATCGTATGGAAAAGGCCCTTGAGTTGGATTTATTGGCTCAAGTGCTCGATGAACAAGTTCGCTTGCTTTCTAAGGAATTGAGGACAACAACACAGAGGGTAAATCTTTTTGAAAAAGTTAAGATTCCCGAAACAAAGGCCAACATCAAGAAAATTGCTATTTTCTTAGGTGATGAGCAGGTTAGTGCAGTTGTTCGTTCTAAGATTTCTAAGAAAAAGCTGCAGAATAACAATGACAACAAGGAGGAAAAATAATGGCTATTGTTCAGATGAAAAAAGTTTCCCTTGTTGTTCTTAACTCAGAACGTAAGGAGTCTTTAAAGAAGCTTCGCAAGATGGGCTTAGTCCATCTAGAAGCTCTTGAAGGTGAAGGTCCTGTATTAGCTGCATACAAGGAGTATTCATCAGTAACAGATAAGGCTCTTTCTGTGATTGATGAGATTAAGTTGCCTAAAAAACTACTTCCTGTTCAGGTTCAGCTTTCAAAAGATGGAGCTGTGCAGAAGGCCAAAGAAATTTTAGCTTTAAGTGACCGCAAAAAGTCCCTTTTAGATTCAATTTCCCAGAACCTGTTGGAATTAGAAAGGCTTTCTAAATGGGGTTCTGTTGAGCCACAGAATTTTGCCTTCTTGGCAGAAAAGGGAATTTTCCTCTACATGTATGAAATTCCTGTCGATAAGTATGGTCTTATCGGAAAAGATTTGAATACCATACTTGTTAACTCTGTGAACAAGGTTGCGCGTTTCTTGCTTCTTTCGCAAGAAGAAGTTACTGACAGACCTGCATCCCTGCCACCTGAAGCATATTCTGTTCCTCTTCCTGAAAAATCTTCAGAAGAACTTGCCATTAGTATAGAAAGTTCTAAGAAGGAAATTGAAAGGATTGAAGCTGAGCTTTTAGATGCAAAAAAATATGCTTCTACATTGGCTGAGCTTAAAAAGACTCTTGCAAGCGACATAGAGTTTGAGACAATCTATTCTGGAATGGATAGGGAAGATTTGCTCCTTTCTGAAAAGGAATCTGAAAGTTCAGAGATTTCTTCTCTTGAAGATGCAATAAAAGCTCAAGAAGAAGAGGAAGTTGCTGGTGGTACAAGGCTTGCTTGGCTTGTAGGTTATTTGCCAGTTGATAGCATAGAGGCTTTTTCTGCTGAATGTAAAGCAAATGAATGGGCCTATGCTATGACAGATCCAGCAGAAGATGATGAGGTTCCTACTAAGCTGCATAACAATAAGCTTGTAAGTCTTATCTATCCTCTGACAGACTTCTTGGATGTTACGCCAGGTTACCATGAATATGATATTTCGGGCTGGTTCCTCCTCTTTTTCTGTGTCTTCTTTGCAATGATTTTTGCTGATGCAGGATACGGTCTACTGATTGCTTTGGTAGGTATTTTGCTCTGTGCAAAGCTCAAGAGTAAGTCCCTGCCGGTTCTTGTAACCCTGCTCGGTGTCTGTACAATGGTTTGGGGCACATTAACTTGTTCTCTATTTGGCATTCCTGTAGAAAATCTGCCTACTTGGTTTACTTCACTGTCAGATAACAGTCTGTTTGCTGCTCATAATGTAGGTTCAGATGCTGCTGACACAAATCAGAAGGTTTTCTGCTTCGTCTTAGCTCTTATACAACTTAGCATAGCTCACATAAAGGGCATCATTGCTAACCGTAAGAGCCTTAAGGCTATAGGAGAATTTGGTTCCCTGATAGAACTTTGGGGTATGTTCTATGTTGTAATGAACATGGTTGTTGATTCAGCTAAGTTCCCCCTAAGCGATACAGGAAGTCCAATCGAAGCCTTTGGTCTTGTTTGGCCATCAAATACACCGTATATTTGTATAGGTGTACTTTTGTTTGGTTTTGTCTTAAACTTTGTTTTTTCAAATTATAGTGGCAGTATAGTTGCCTCTATTTTGGAAAGTCTAAAGAACATAATCAGTGTTCTCTTGGGCATAGTTAATGTATTCAGTGATATTGTATCCTATATCCGTCTTTGGGCTGTAGCCTTGGCTGGTGCGGCTATTTCATCAACAGTAAATACTATGGCTGGTCCTATGTTGGGAAAACTTGTTCTTGTAATCTTTGGCATAGTTCTGCTTGTCTTTGGACATGGGTTGAACATGATGCTGAACTTGCTTTCTGTCATAGTTCACGGTGTGCGTTTGAATACACTTGAATTTTCAACCCACTTGGGCATGACCTGGAGCGGAACAAAATATAGTCCCTTTAGGGAAAAGTAGCAATTATGGGCATACGTTGCCCATAATAAAAAAATGTGATTTTACAGGCTTGCCTGTTAAAATATTTTAATTGAAGGGAGCCTCAAAAAAAAATTCAGTTTTTGAGGCAACTTAAAAATAAAAACTTCCGCTACAGGCGGATAAGGAGTTAATTATGAACTGGGGTATGATTGGTGCAGGTATTGTTATGGGTATTGCAGCTATGGGTAGCGCAATCGGAATCGGTATTGCCGGTCAAGGTGCAATCGGAGCTTGGAAGAGGTGCTATCTTAACAATAAGCCCGCTCCATTCCTTCTGGTTGTTTTTGCTGGTGCTCCTCTTACACAGACAATTTACGGTTTCCTTCTTATGAACAATATGCTGGGAAAGGCACAGAACCTTGGACCTGATTCTTATGGAGCAGGAGGTCTTTTCCTTTTAGGTCTTGGTCTTGCATGTGGTCTTTCTATGTGTATGTCTGCAATTGCACAGGGAAAAGCTGGTGCTGCAGGTTCAGATGCTCTTGGTGAGACCGGTAAGGGCTTTACAAACTACATCATGGTTGTAGGTCTTTGCGAAACCATTGCTTTGTTCAGCATGGTATTCGGTATGATGGTAAAGCTTTAATTAAACTAAAAAGCTAAATTCTCTGCGGATGGTCAGATTTCTGGCTATCCGCATTGTTTTTTTATGAAGAGGGCACAATGTTTAAGCAAAGTCGGACAGTAAAAATAGGCGGTTTTAACGGAATAAGAAGTATTTTAATAGGCTCTGATAATCCTGTTACAATACAGACTATGTGGAAAGAAAGCATTACAGATGTTCTTCCAGAAAGTGACAGGCTTATTTCTGTTCTAAAGCAAATAAATACTCTTAAAGCTCTTGGTTGTGATATAATTCGTTTTGCTGTTCCTGATCTGGAAAGCGCACATGCCCTCTGTACAATCGCTTCGAATACAGATGTCCCTTTGGTGGCAGATATTCATTTTGACTACCGCCTTGCCCTTGAATGTTTGAAGGGGCCCGTAAGTGTTATAAGAATTAATCCCGGAAATATTGGAAGTAGGGAAAGGGTTGAAGCTGTTGTTTCTGCTTGTAGGGAAAAAGGGGCTGCAATCCGCATAGGGGTAAATACCGGTAGCCTTCCAAAAGACCTTTCAACCTTAGTAGAAGAAAATAAAATGGACAGGGCTCAGGCCCTTGCTGAGACTGCCTTAAGAGAAGTTTCAGTTTTTGATGACTTGAATTTTAAAGATGTTGTTGTAAGCATGAAAGCTTCATCTGTGAGGGAGACAATAGAAGCAAATGAAGCTTTTGCAAAAGTTTCTGATATTCCCCTGCATATAGGTGTTACCGAAGCCGGTCCTCTTATAAGTGGAATTGTAAAGTCCTCTATAGCCTTTACTACACTGTTAAATGAGGGTCTTGGTTCAACAATAAGGGTAAGTCTTTCCTCTTCCCCTGAAAATGAAGTGATTGCTGCACGGGAAATACTCCATGAGTGCGGGAAAAGATCAGGTGGCGTGACTCTGGTAAGCTGCCCTAGATGTGGTCGTTTAGGTTTTGATGTGCATTCTTTTGTAGACAGGTGGCAAGAAAGGCTTTATTCCCTAAAAAAAGATGTAACTATTGCCGTTATGGGTTGTGTTGTAAATGGACCTGGTGAAGGAAAACATGCTGATTTAGGCATTGCAGGCGGCGGGGATAAAGTTATTCTTTTTAAGAAAGGAAAAATAATACGAACAATTTCTCCTGAAGATGCCGATAAAGTATTTGAGGAAGAACTAAAAACCTTATAGTTTTTTATGGAGTTTTGTTTTACATGATTAAGATAGATATTAAAAAAGGTCTTTGTACTTTTACCCTTTTGCTTGCATTACCCTTGTTTGCCTCTGCTAAAGATTATTGGCTTACCTTAAAATATGCTCAGACAGAATTTGATAATGGTAACTACGGAACTGCCCTTTCTCTTGCAGAGCAGGCAAAAGATGACCGTAAAACGCAGTCCATAAATGAACTTAATACGCTTGAGCAAATACAAAAAATCTCTGCGGTACGAAGGGCTGGCGATTTTCTTGACGAGATAAAGCCGATTCTTGAAAAAAAAGGACAAAGTAGGGCACTTACTATTATTAAAAACTATGAGGAGATGTACGGTTCAGATTTTTTTGAAAAAAGATATTCTAAACTGATTGAATTCCTGACTAAAAATGAAAAATATCCCGAAGCAGATTTTTTAATTGGAAAGGTTTATAGGTTAGAAGGGGAAAATGCCTTAGCTTTAAAATTTATGGATGAGGCCTTACGCTCATCGGATATGCTAAGTATTCCAGACGTTAAGTATGATATTTTATATGAGCTTGCTTCTATTGCTAAAGATCAGAAAAATGATGAAGCTTATGAAAAATATATGCTTTCGGTTTTAAAGGATGATAAGTGTTACTCTGATAACATAACAAATCCCGACCGCTATAGTTTTTTAACATCTCTTGTTAGGGTTATGAATCCTGAAAAAGATAAGGAAGCTGCCCTTACAAAGTTCTTTTTGCTTTACCGAAACCCAAATGATATTTCTATTCAAGCTCTTGCTGGTCTGACAGACTATTATGTAAGAAAGAATCAGAGGGCAAAAGCACTTCGGTGCGCAGCTCTTGGAACAATCACTGCCCTTACAAAAATACAGGATATTTTGGAAGACCGCATTACAGACTACTCTTATACCAACCTTGAGGATTTATTGCAAAAGGCTTCTATGTATTCTGATATTGTTGATTGGGGAAACCGAAATGGAATTTGGGAGATGTTCTATAATTTAGCTGATGTTGCCTATAATAATGATTGTAAGGTTTTTGCACTTGCACTTTTAAATATTCTTAAAGATAATGAACCAGAACCCTATTGGCGACTCTGTGCACAAAGGTCTCTTAGTCTCAAAGAAGAAAAAAATGCTGTGGAGCCTTTAGTTCAGTATTGAAGGCTTAAGCCAAAATATATTTCATGTTTTTTTGTTTCACTTCTTCGCCAAGATGTGTCTAGGTATTCTTTTAGAAGACTTCTGCTTAAGTCCCAACCAGAACTTAAGCGGACAACAAAGCTTTTCCACCTTTTAGGGTAAACGAGTATTTCAAATCCTGCTGTATAAAATCCGTCTTTTATGCTAAAAAGCCGCCCGCTTTCCGTATTCTTTGTAAGAGCAATATCTGTAAAGGGGGAAAACTGTATTTCAAAGTCTGTATACTCAAATATTTTGTATAGCAGTGAAAAGGAATCCCTAGTACCAAATAGACTTTGGCTCCAGCCTAACCAGTCTGTGGTTAGAATATGGATAGGAAAGTCAAGGCTTAGTGCGATGGCTGTTTGACTAGACAAAGCTTCAATTTCAGAATTTTTAAACTTTTCTTTATCAAGAATTCCCCTTAGCCTTTCACCACAAGTGTTTTCCTTTTCTTCTACCATTGCATAGCCATATAAAGAAGATGCTACAGCAAAATATTTAAATGCTTTAAATAAAGTTAATTCTCCAGTAACCTTTGGGTTTAAGACTTGTCTTTTAAAGTTCCAAATAAAGGATTGGCTTACTTCTATGTCCCAACCATTTCTGAAGTTTCCCTTCCAATTTACATTTTCATTTTCAATTTTGTGGCCAACTTCTATGTAAGGTCCTACAAGGTCTTTGTTTTCACTAGAAATGCCATCTTGATCCCAATTGTGGGTAAAGTTTGTAAATGGGGTGTAAAGCAAACTTTTGTAATTAATTTCTCCTATCTTTAGGGGAAGGGCAATTCCACATTCATCTACGAAATAAAATGCATCTTCAAATTCCATATAGTCAAAATCTTGAATAAGGGATTGGGTAAAATGAAGTTCTACCGCTGTTGATTTTGCTAATGGAATAGTAGTTTTTAAGCCTGTTTCAAATGAAAATTCCGGTTTGCTTTCCCCCAAAAGCCAGGAAAAAGAGAGGATATTGGACCATTCATTTTCTGTTTTTTCAAAAATGAATGGATAGGTGTATTCAAAATTTGTGCCAAGTGTAACTTTTGAAAAATCATCAGGTTCATCTTCTGTACCTAAAAGAACTTCTATGTCAAAATCAAGGGGATTCATTTTCCCCAAAAAGTTTTTATCTTTTAGTTTTATTTCTAGCTCTGCCCCTGAATTTGAGGAATAGGAAGGCTTGGGTAAAATCAGCATATTAGATGCTTCTGATGCTTGAATAAAGAGGCTTATTTCTGTATCCACAGTATAAAAAACATAAATCTGTTCAAACAACCTTGTATTTTCTATTTGCCCTTGTATGTAATTAATATAATTTTCAAACTCCTCTTTAGAGGCAAATACTTTTTCCCTATCTATTTTTATATTATTTTTTAATGTTTCTTCATTTGTCCGCCCCTGCAAGGAATATATTACTTTTGAAATCCTATACAGGGGAGCGGGCTCTTCTTGTGCAACAGAGAACTTTGCGGTGGCAATAAAAAGTAAAAGGGCAAAAAGAAAAGATTTCGCAAAGTTGAAATTTTTCAATTTTAGTATGCTCCTTTGCCAAGAATAACAACCCAAACTGTTTTTATTATAATCCATAAATCTAGCCAAATGGACCAATTTTGTATGTAATAGGTGTCAAGTGTTATTCTCTCTTCATATCCAGTGTCACTTCTTCCCGAAATCTGCCACATGCCACTTAGGCCTGGCTGCACAGAAAGAACGTAGTCTGCATATTTGTCATATTTTTTTAACTCCGGCTCTGTTACAGGTCGGGGCCCAACAAAAGACATCTGACCTACAAAAATATTCCAAAGCTGGGGGAGTTCGTCTAAGCTTGTTTTTCTTAAAAATTTACCGACTTTCGTTACCCTAGGGTCATCTGTAAACTTCCTGTCTTTTTCCCATTCTGCTGCCCTAACGGGGTCTGTTGCCAGAATTGTTTTAAGTTTTTCTTCAGAGTCAATGCACATAGAGCGGAATTTCCAACAGCGAATTTCTTTGTGGTTTTTACCAACTCTCTTGTGCCCATAAAAAATAGGCCCCCGTGAGTCTATTTTAATTGCAATAGCAACAAAAAGTGTTGCAATAAGGACGAAGGGGAAGACTGTAAGGCAAAGGATTATGTCTATCATTCTTTTTAGCATCAGGGATCTGCTTTTTGTAAGGTAGTTAGTGGAAGAAAAAGCAAGAATCCCACCTAAATCCCTCATGTGGAGGGACATGTTTGTGACTAATTTGCTTTGTGGAACTTGTATTAAATAGCGGAACTTTGTATGTATTTTTTCCAGGCTTTTGTCGTAGCCACAGACAATAGCTACTTTGATTTTTAAACTCATAATATAGGAGAAAATTTCATCAGAAAACTGAAAAACGGGAACCCCTTCAAAGTTATCTATAGATGTATATGAATCAGTTATAATTATTGCAGGACTATAACCGTAGTAGGGGTTTTTTACCAGACGGTGGACTACAACCTTTGAATTATCTGTATTTTTGGCAAATATTACCGCAGGAACCCCCCACCATTTAAAATGCGACAAGACTCTGCGAAAAAATTCACGGCAAGCAGGGAGTAAGACTGTAGCAAAGGGCCAACTGATAAGTAAAGCTGCGCTTATAGGCCATTTATCATCTGTTTCTACATTTATGCTTATGGCTATCCCCATTAGGCCAAAAAAAGTGCACAAAGAAAATCTTTTTACTTCTTCTTGTGGGGCAACTAACATCCCAGGGTAAAGCCCCGCAGCATAAAAAACAAAAACAAAAGGTGGCAGGTAAACCCAATAGGTTACAAAGGAGCGGAAATTAATCCAGCTGTGATTTATTAAGTTTATTATAAAAAAACCAATTCCAATGCAAAGCAGAAGGATAAAAGCATCCATCAGCGCCATAATAAAGCCTGCTAGGAATGAGCTAGTTGACCTGTACCGTAACTTAAAATGCTTTTGAAAGTCTTGTGCTGTCATATCGTTCCTTAGAATTTTATTCTGGTATATACTTCTGGCGAGCAGTAAAAGGCACTGGTCCTTGGATAGTCGTCATAGAAAGATATTTTGCCGTAAAAATCGCTTCTTAAGCCTAAATTAATTTTAGTAGAAACGGAATACTCGTAGCTTATTTGTGCTAGAGAGAAAAATTCAGGGCCAGTTGAGGTCCCTTCCTCTAACTGGTTGGTAAAAGCATACATAAAAAAGGAATGCAGGGTTAAGTTTATAAAGTGCTTGTCATGCAGATTGTAGCTTAGAGAGTTGACCATTTCTGCTCCGGTTGTATAGCTATAGCTTCTTGTGGCTCCTTCAAGGGCAACTTGGTGGCGCCTAGTATAGAAAAACTCTGTTGTTCCCAGTATCAGCACGTCTAAGTGCAGCTGCCAGGCTAAGCTTGAATTATTTAAGTTTATTTTTTGCTTGATAGCAAAGCCGGGTGCTAAGCTTGTGAATTCAAAAAATGAATTCCAAACAAAATCATAGTCCAAGACTAGACCTATGCTTGTATCTGATTTTTCACCCCAATCAGGATTTCTTGCAAAGAGCATACCATTGCTTAAGATGCTTATATCGTGAAAAACTTTTTCTTCTACATCTTTGTAACCTTCTCCACAACCAGTTCCAATTTTTCCGCCAGCAGATAGTTCAAACTGAGAAAATGGATCGTTAGAATCGTGAGTGTAGGGGTCATTGTAGATTACTTTTATGTCAAAAGCCAAGTGACCAGGGTAAAACTCCTTAAGCGGATCGTATTTTTCTTTGGGGAATGTCTTTCCTATTGCGCTTCCTATCCCTGTTGCCAAAGAAAACTCTTCTATTGTGCCTGAATAGGGACGGGACTTTTTTCCCATTATCGGATCAGTGTAAAGTCTTGTTGGGGTACAGGCAAAACGCAGGGGAGACCAAACCTTTTGGGTGCTATAAGAAAGTCTGTAAAGCATTTCCCCTACGGGCAGGGCACCGATAGATGTATAGATTAAATCATTTTTTGAAGGAGCATTGGTTTCAAAAAAGTATTCCCATAAAAAGGATGAAGCCGTTGCAAAAACCGTTGATTCAAGTTGATTGAAATTTGCAGCCCTTGCCCCCATGTAGGTAAGGCTACCCTGATAGGGGTGTAAGACGAAGTTTGTCCAATACCAGTCCCTGTCCCAGGCCTGTTCCCGTTCATAAAAATGGGAAATTTCATCTTCCCAAGAAACTTGGGCCCAACCAGACCGTATTACAAAACGGTTCCAGCCCCCTATTACAAGATTTGGCAGTACTACTGCGCTTAGGGCAACAGGAAAGTTTCTTTTATAAACAATTTCTTCTTCTTCAGCTTCTTCCGTTTTAAACTCTTCAATTTCTTGATTTTCAGCAACTTGCTCCTCAATTTCTTGGCTGAAAAGTGAAAAAAATGTAAAAACTCCTGCTAAAAAAATTATAGCCTTCTTTGTAGACATTTTTTTTACCTGCTCCTATAGTTTTTTTCAAGCCAAGTGAGGTAACTGCCATTTTTTATATTGTTAATCCAATCTTTGTGATTTAAATACCATTTAACAGTCAGCTCAAGCCCCTGCTCAAAGGTCATCTTTCTTTCCCAGCTTAAATCTTTCTTAATTTTTGAGCAGTCGATTGCATAACGGGCATCGTGGCCTGGCCTGTCCTTTACGTAAGTAACAGTTGCCTTTACTTTGCTGATGTCAAGATTGGCTTCTCTGCTTGTGATTTCAATAAGTTTTTCCAAGAGGCGGATATTCTGCCATTCGTTTTCGCCGCCAATATTATACTTCTGACCTGCTTTTCCATTTTTAACTATCTGCCAAACAGCCCTGTTGTGGTCTTCCACATAAATCCAGTCCCTGATATTCTCACCCTTGCCATAGACGGGAAGTTTTTTCCCCTCTGTCATGTTAAGAACCATAAGGGGAATCAGCTTTTCGGGGAACTGGTAGGGGCCGTAGTTGTTAGTGCAGTTACTTAAAGTCAGTGGCATACCGTATGTGTGGTAGTAGGCAAACGCAATATGGTCGCTAGCTGCCTTGCTTGCAGAGTAGGGGGACCGTGGGTCGTAGGGGGTATCTTCTTTAAAGAAACCGGTGGGACCTAAAGAACCATATACTTCATCAGTTGAGATGTGATGGAAAAGTACATCTTCTCTTCTATTTTCAAGAGAAATTCCCCAATACTTTCTTGCGACGTCAAGAAGGACATAAGTCCCCATAACATTTGTTTTTATAAATGCCTCTGGCCCCAAAATGGACCTATCAACATGGGATTCTGCTGCAAAATGGATAACGGTGTCTATGTCGTACTTGCAAAAAATTTCCTCCATTTTTGCCCTGTCAGTTATATCAGCTTTTTCAAAAAAGTACCGGCTACCGGCAAATTCTTTTTGCACTTCCTCAAGGTTTTCCGGATTGCCAGCGTAAGTAAGGCTGTCAACATTTATTATGCGACCGGTAAAAGCTGAATCCATAAATTCTTTTTGACCTGTCGCGCTTTTTCCCAAGAGGTAATTTATAAAGTTGCTGCCAATAAAACCGCAACCGCCAGTTATAAGTATATTCTTAAGTTTTCTTTCAGACATGTATTTCCCCTAAAGAATTTAGATAGCATTAAAACGCTCAGATTTCATAAAATTTTCAAGGCTAGATTCCCATGAAGGAATTTTAATTTTTAAGGCCTTTTTAATCTTTTCTTTGCTCATAGTAGAATAGGCTGGCCTCTTTGCCGGAGTTGGGTATTCTTCTGTTGAACAAGGATTTACCGTGCAATTTTGATTTATTCTTTTGAACTTTTTTCCGACTTCTTTTATCTTTTGCGCAAAATTATACCAGCTTGTCTCTCCTTCATTTGTAAATTGATACAGACCATAGGGGATAGCTGAATTTTTACCGAAAAGGCTATGGGCATTTTGAGAAGTTACTATTATTTTAATTATAACTGTTGCAAGATCTACTGCACAAGTGGGTGAGCCCTTTTGGTCGTTCACAACACTTATGGTGTCTTTAGAATTCATAAGTTTTGTCATTGTGTATACAAAATTTTTCCCTTCAAAGCCGTATAGCCAAGATGTGCGTAAGATATAGTATTGTGTCATTTCCTTTTGAACTGCATCCTCACCGGCAGCCTTTGTAAGGCCATAGACACTTTGGGGATTCTTTACATCTTCTTCTGTGTAAGGAATGCTGGAAGTACCGTCAAAAACGTAGTCGGTTGAAATGTGAATCATTTTTGCGCCGACTCTTCTAGCAGCCCTTGCTATGTTTCTAGCCCCATCTTCGTTAAGTTTTTTAGCAAGTTCTTGATTGCTTTCTGCATTATCCACAGCTGTATAACCTGCGCAGTTTATGACCCAAGTTATTTTTCCTGAAGCATTTCCCCTGCTTGCAGAATTTCCTGTAAGGGTAGCTGAGGCATCGTGTGATTCTGTAAATTCGTCTAAGGCCTCAAGATTTGTAATATCAACTTCTTTATCTGAACCTACCCACTGTATTTTGTTTTCGCTAAGCTGTTTTGCAACTTCCCTTCCTAACATTCCCTTGCAGCCTATAAGCCAAACCATACTATATTCTCCCAATCCATTTGGAATTCATATCAAAATACTTTTCATCCTTGTCAAAAGCCGGATGTTTTTTATCTTTTTCCGAAAGCAGGGGCTCACTATTTCCTGCGTATTTTGCCCAGTCTATGCCGATTGTGGGGTCGTTCCACAAAATGCCACCTTCATCTTCTGGATGGTAAAAGTCCGTGCACTTGTAAGCAAAAACTGCTTTTTCGCTAAGAACATAAAAACCATGCGCAAAGCCCTGGGGAATATAAAACTGATTTTGTTTCTCACCATCGAGCAGAACGCCATGGAACTTGCCAAAAGTTTCAGATCCCTTGCGTAAGTCTACGGCCACATCGTAAACTTTTCCAAAAACAGCACGGACAAGCTTGCCTTGGGGGTGTTGTTTTTGAAAGTGCAAGCCCCTAAGCACCCCCTGGCTTGAGCATGACTGATTGTCCTGTACAAAATTCATGCAGAGTCCTGCTTCTTTAAAGTCCTTTTCGCTGTAAACTTCAAAAAAATATCCCCTGCTATCTCCAAAAACTTTGGGTTGAATTTCATAAAGCCCTTTTATAAAACATTCTTTTATTTCAAATGCCATAACAAATTCCTGCTATTAATTTTCTGCTATATATTTAAGATAGCTTCCATATTCAGTCTTGTAAAGTAAGGCTTGTTCAATTAAGTTTTCACGGCTTATCCAGCCATTACGGTAAGCTATTTCTTCTATGCAGCTGACGTACATCCCCTGTCTTTTTTGTATTGTTGCGATAAAGTTTGAGGCTTCCAAAAGACCATCGTACGTTCCTGTGTCTAGCCAAGCCATTCCGCGACCTAAAAGCTCTACTTTTAGCTTTTTTTGGGCTAGGTATTCATTATTGACAGAGGTTATCTCAATTTCACCACGCTCAGATGGCCTTGTTTCCTTTGCTATGGAAATTACAGAATTGTCGTAAAAGTAAAGCCCTGGAACTGCGTAGTTGCTTTTGGGTTTTTGCGGTTTTTCTTCTATACCTAGAACATTTCCTTCCTTGTCAAATTCAACGACACCATAGGCTGTGGGGTCTTTTACCATATAACCGAATATTATGGCCCCGCCTTCTGTGTTTACTTTTCTATAAGCTGATTTTAATGTTGCTGTAAAGGACTGGCCATAAAAAATATTATCTCCTAAAACAAGGGCTACAGAATCATTTCCTATAAATTTTTCACCAACTATAAAGGCATCTGCTAGCCCCCTTGGCTTTTCCTGAACTGCATAGTCAAATTTCATGCCTAAAAAGGAGCCATCTTTAAAAAGTTCTTTAAATAAACTTATATCGCGTGGAGTTGAGATAATCAGTACTTCCCTTATGCCTGCAAGCATTAGTACGCTTAAGGGATAATAAATCATGGGTTTGTCATAAAGTGGAAGAATCTGTTTTGAAACAGCTTTTGTTATGGGGTAGAGCCTAGTCCCTGACCCGCCAGCAAGTATTATACCTTTCATACTTACTATTATATAAGATTCAGCCTTTTTTTACAAGGGACTAGTTTTTTTAGTTAGCATTAGACAATTTTTTGTAAACCACTGTATTTTATTGTAAATATTTGCTAAACTCTTGTCGGAAATACAGTTTTTTTATTATAATTGTAATTGTCTAGTAAATTGGTAGATTTTTAAGGATTTGTTGCTTATGGAAGGAAATTTGCTTGAGATTCAACATCTTACATCAGGAATAGAAGGAAAGGATATTTTAAAAGACCTTTCCCTTAACATAAAAAAGGGCGAGATTCATGTCCTTATGGGACCAAACGGTGCTGGAAAATCCACTTTAGGCTATACCCTTATGGGAAGCCCCGAATACTCTGTAAAAGCAGGAAAGATTCTCTTTGATGGTAAGGATATAACTGCTTCTTCTGCTGATGAAAGGGCAAAAGCCGGTATGTTCCTTAGTTTTCAGGACCCGCTTGAAGTTCCAGGTGTAAGTCTAGAATCTTTTATCAGGACTTCTATGCAGCAAACTAGAGGACAAAAGATAAAACTTCTTTCTTTTCAAAAAGAATTACAGTCTTGTATGGAACTTTTGAATATGAACAAGTCTTATGCTGAAAGAGACCTGAATGTCGGTTTTTCTGGTGGAGAAAAGAAAAAGTCTGAAATACTTCAGCTTTTGATGCTTAAGCCAAAGTTTGCGATCCTTGATGAAACTGATTCAGGGCTTGATGTAGATGCTGTCCGCACAGTCAGCAAAGGCATTGAGGAATACCAAAAGTCTGTCGGCGGTTCTTTGCTGATTATAACCCATTCAACTAAAATACTTGAAAGCCTTAAGGTTGATTATGCCCATATTTTGGTAAAGGGCAGTTTGGTTCATACAGGGGACAGTTCCCTTATAGAAGAAATCAACAGGGAAGGTTTTGAAAAGTTTATTCCCCAAAGCGTAAAAGATGCAGAGCGTAGGGAAAAACTTGCTGCGGCTGCAAAAGCTGCTATGGACGCTGTAAAGATGAATGCCGCAAACGGAGGCTTGAACTGATGGCTGAAGATGAAAGCAAGACTCAGGTTGCAGATATAGACAGATCCATTTATGACTTTCGCTATGAAGAAAGCGACGAGGACTTTTATAAGGTCCGCAAAGGTCTTGATTCTTCTATAGTAGAACGCATAAGTGAAGAAAAAAAAGATCCCTTGTGGATGAAAGAATGGCGACTAAAGTGTTTGGATATTTACAATAAGACTCTTGAGCCAGATTGGGGGCCGGATATTCGCGATCTTGATATTCAAAAGATTGTTACCTATGTTAAGCCAAAGACTCAGATGGCCGCAAAGTGGGCGGATGTTCCCAAAGACATAAAGGAAACTTTTGAAAAACTTGGCATCCCAGAGGCTGAACGGGAAAGCCTTGCGGGGGTTGGTGCCCAGTATGACAGCGAGCTTGTCTACCACAATGTGAAAGATGAGGTTGCGGAGCAGGGGGTCGTTTATACAGATATGGAAAGCGCCCTTACAGGGGAATTTGCAGACCTTGTAAAAGAGACTTTTATGCACTTAGTTCCTCCAACAGACCACAAATTTGCCGCCTTACATGGGGCCGTATGGTCAGGGGGGTCCTTTGTGTATGTTCCAAAAGGAGTTCATGTAAAGATTCCCCTTCAGTCCTATTTCCGTTTAAATGCTGCAGGGGCAGGGCAGTTTGAGCATACCCTTATTATAGTTGATGAGGGGGCTGACCTGCACTTTATTGAAGGGTGTTCGGCTCCAAAGTATAATGTTGCTAACCTTCATGCAGGCTGTGTTGAACTCTACGTAAGAAAAAATGCCCACCTTCGCTATTCTACAATAGAGAACTGGTCAAAAAATATGTATCACCTGAACACAAAACGGGCTATTGTTGAAGAAGGTGGAAAGATGGAATGGGTTTCCGGTTCCTTTGGAAGCCATGTTTCTTACCTTTACCCAACTACAATCCTAAAAGGTGAAAGATCCTTGTGTGAGTTTACGGGGATAACTTTTGCAGGAAAGGGGCAGGACTTAGACACAGGGGCCAGGATGGTACACCTGGGAAAAAATACTTCTAGTGTGATAAATACAAAGTCAATAAGCAAAAGTGGTGGACAAAACACATATAGATCCTCTATAGAAATAACTAAGACAGCTCTTCATGCTAAGGCTTCTGTAAATTGCGAAAGCCTTATGCTGGACAGGGAAAGCCGGTCAGATACGATTCCTGCTATGAACATAATGACTAAGGATTGCGATGTTGGTCACGAGGCAAAAATTGGTCGCATTTCAAACAAGGCTATTTTTTATCTGATGAGCAGGGGAATGAGCGAGGAGGATGCAAGGGCAATGATAGTTTCTGGCTTTGCAAATCCTGTAAGCAAGGAATTGCCCCTTGAGTATGCCGTTGAGATGAACAATCTTATCAATTTGGAAATGAAGGGGACAATGTAATGGCAGACGTAACATTTAATTTGAATGCAAACGCATTTCCTTCTTTGACTTGGCATAGGCTTGGGATAAACGGGGGGCAACTTGCTGGCACTATAGAAAACCTTGCTTTAGTAGAGTATCCTTCGCTGCCTAAAGCTGTTGAGGCGAAAGAAATCAGTGTAAAAGAATTGGATACACTTTTTGAAAATATCGAAAGTCAGCTTGGTAGGGAATTTGATTCCTTTATTTCTAATGCCATACAAACTTTAGATGGAAAGATTCATGCTTTTTCTGTTGCCGCGGAAAGTCAGCTTGAAAGCCCCGTAAAAGTTACTTGCAGTTCAAAAGATGGAAAAAGTTCTATTTGCGACTTCGTAATCAACCTAGAAGAAAACTCTAGCGCAACTTTTATTTTTGAATATAGGGGAAAAGCCGACTTTGGTTCAAGGATCCGTGTGCTTGCAAAAGAGGGGGCAAGGCTTTCCCTTGTAACTGTAAATCTTTTAGACAAAAGCGTTAAGTGCTTCAACGGAATTGGAAGTGAAGTTTTAGACAATGCCCTTGTTGAAGTTACTCAAGTTGAACTCGGCGGTTCTTCTGTGTTTTCAGGTTTTAGGCAGAACCTGTCAGGCTATGCTTCTAAGTCATTGGGCCATCAGGTTTATATGGCTTGTAAAAATCAAAGCCTTGACATAAATTACATTTCTAATCAGCTTGGTAGGCAAACTGAAAGTTCAATCACCAGCGATGGTATTGTTGATGAAGGTGGCCAAAAAGTTTGGAGAGGGACAATAGACTTTAAAAAGGGCTGTGTTGATTCTAAGGGAGATGAACAGGAAAATGTTCTTCTTTTGGGAGATGACACGGAAGAGGGTGAGGGTAAGCTTGTAAATAAAAGTTTGCCTGTCATTTTATGTGACGAAGAGGCTGTTGAAGGACGGCATGGTTGCTCAATAGGCAGGCTTAGTCCGGAGATTCTTTTTTATATGCAAAGTCGTGGTCTTGATGAGAATGCGGCAAGAAAAATGCTTGTTAGGGCAAAGATAAATTCTGTTTGTCGCTTTATACCGGATTCAGAGCTTGTAGGGCGGATTCAGGACTTTGCTTCGTTTAACAGTTATACAGATGCGGAGTAATTTATGGAAAATATTTTTAGAAAAGATTTCCCACTTTTTGATTCAAAAGAAAATGAAGGTTTAGTTTATTTTGATAACGCTGCGACATCTCAAAGACCTAAATGTGTTCTTGAAGCTATTGAAAACTTTTATAAAACTGCTAATGCTAACCCCTTAAGAGGACTGTATAGACTTAGCGTTCGCGCAACAGACCTATATGAGCAGGCGAGGGCAAAGGTTGCTTCTTTTTTGAATGCGGCTGATTCTTCTGAAATAGTCTTTACAAGAAATGCTTCTGAAAGTATTAATCTTGTAGCGTATGCTTGGGGACTTTCTAACATTAAGGAAGGGGATGAAATTGCTGTTACTGCTATGGAACATCATTCTAATATACTTCCCTGGCAGATGGTCTGTAAGGCAAAAAAAGCAAAGCTTGTTTTTATTGAATGTGACGACTTTGGTCTTATTTCAAAAGAGGAATACCAGGCAAAAATAAATTCAAAGACACGGCTACTTGCACTGACACAGGTAAGTAATGTCTTTGGTATAACAAATCCTGTAAAAGAAATGGCCGCGTATGCGCATAAGGTCGGTTTTTCTGGTAAGGGGGCCCTTGTTCTTGTTGATGGCGCTCAGGGAGTACCCCATATAAAAGTTGATGTTAGGGATTTGGATGCTGACTTTTTTGCGTTTAGTGGGCACAAGGTTTGCGGACCAATGGGAATAGGTGGCCTTTATGGTAAAAAGTCCCTTCTCGAAGCTATGGATCCCTTCTTGCGGGGAGGAGAGATGATTGAATATGTTACCAGAGAAGATGCTACTTATGCAGAAGTCCCCCATAAATTTGAAGCAGGGACTGTTAATGCCGCCGCTGCTGTAGGTTTAGCTGCAGCCTTAGATTATGTAGAAAAGGTTGGCTTTAATACTATAGAAGAAAATGACAATCACTTGGTATCTATTATAATGGATGGCCTTAAGGCTTTGCCCCATGTAAAAATAATAGGAAGTCCTGATTTTAGATGCCATAGCGGTATTGTTACCTTTACTATAGACGGAGTTCACCCCCATGATATTGCATCGATTTTAGATACAGAAAATATAGCAATCCGTGCAGGTCATCATTGTGCCCAACCCCTTATGCAAAAGTTGGGGCTTGGAAGTACAGCCAGGGCTTCTGTTTACTTTTATAACACAGTAGCTGAAGCTGAATACTTTGTAGAAAAAATAAAGCATGTGCGTGAGTGGATGGGAATAAAATAGCGGTACCCTAGGAGCTGTGCCCTAAAAATTCTACTTTTACCGGTATAAGAATAGAACCTTGATGAAATTTTGTTACTGTGGTATGATTTTTAACTATGAACAAAATAGACAGCAGACTTTACATCATAGGTGCTGGCTTTGCCGGTCAGATGATTGCTGAAGATATTAAACGTAAAAAGATTTTTGGAAGCGTAGCGGCATTTATAGACGATGACGAGTCTTTGTCGGGAAAGAAAATAGATGGGGTTCCGGTTTTAGGACCTATAGAAACAACTGTCCCTTTACTAAAGGCAAATGCTATTGATGAAGCAATTATTGCAATTCCTTCCGCAGAAGGAGATCGCATTAGGCAGATTTACGATATTTTAAAAAAATCTGGTTTTTTTCATATAAAAATACTCCCTTCTATCAGTCAGGTAATAAATGGAAAAGCCCATTTAGTTCAGGCTCGGGAAATAAACCCCCTAGACTTACTGGGAAGAACTCCTATAGTAATCCCCTTGCAGGAAAGTTTGAAGTATCTTAAGGGAAAAAGAGTTTTAATAACAGGAGCTGGTGGCTCTATTGGAAGTGAATTAGCCCGTCAGCTTCTTTCTGGAGGAGCTGAAAGGCTTTATCTTTTTGGTCATGGGGAAAACTCAATTGTAAAAATATACAGGGAACTTCATATCTTGCAGAATGAGGGGGTTGGTGAAAAGGCTTCTGTAGTTCCGATTATTGGGGATATGAAGGATAGGGATTATGTTCGCTATATAATCTCTAGAACTAAGACGGATGTAATCTTTCACTGTGCCGCCTACAAGCACGTTCCTATGATGGAAGAAAATCCTGTTGCTGCGATAGAAAACAATGTCTTTGGCACAAAAAATCTTCTTGATGCTGCGCTTGAGTTTAATGTAGGGCGTTTTGTCTTGATTTCAACTGACAAGGCTGTTGACCCCGTTAGTGTTTACGGGGCTAGCAAGATGCTGTGTGAAAAATTGATTCTTGAAGCCTCTAAGAAAACTAAAGAAAAGCAGTCATTTATGTTTGTCCGCTTTGGCAATGTCTTGGGCTCTAGGGGTTCTATTCTTCCAATTTTTATGGAGCAGATTCAAAACGGGGGGCCTGTTACTGTCACAGACCCTGCTATGGAACGTTATTTTATGACTATTCCTGAAGCTTGTTCCCTAGTCCTTCAAACCGGAGGGGTTGGGAAAAATGGAAGATCTTATCTTTTGGATATGGGAGAGCCTGTAAAAATCTTAGACTTAGCAGAGCAGATAATCAGATTTTCAGGTTTTGAACCCTATAAAGAGATGGATATAAAATTTATAGGAGCTAGGAGGGGAGAGCGGTTAGTTGAACCCTTGTGGTTGAAAGAAGAAAATCCTGTAGCGACAGAATATAAAAAGATTTTTACGCTTACAAATATTGAGCCCCGTACTTTTAATCTAGAAGAGTTAATTGAAAAACTCAAGCCTATCTGCATTTTAGATTCAAAAAATCCTTCTCTTTATCGTGACAGAAAAGAACTTGTTTCTATTCTAAGAAAAGCTGTTCCTTCGCTCGATGACTTTTATTTAGAAGAAGAAAAGTCCGGACAAAGAATGGATATGGCAACTTCAGTAAAGGTTGTATTGTAAAGGAGTAATGGTTTATGGAGTCAAATCAAGTAAAAGTACCTTTTTTTAAGGCTTCGATAGGTAAAGAAGAAGAAGAGGCAGTTCTTTCTGTTCTAAAATCAGGATGGATTACAACGGGAAAAGAGGCCTTGGCTTTTGAGGAAGAGTTTGCAAAAAAAGTTGGCAGCCCTTATGCCCTTGCAGTCAATTCAAATACGAGCGGAATGATTCTTGCAATGGAAGCTTGTGGTGTTTGCAAGGGAAAAGCCGTTATTACCACTCCCTATACATTTGTTTCGACCGCAACTAGCGCCAGGCATCTTGGAGCAGATGTTTATTTTGCAGATATAGAAGAAGACACTTATTCCATTGACCCTGTTTCTATAGAAAATATTTTGAAAAGTCCCCGTGGAAAAAATGTAGTTGCGATTGTTCCTGTTCATATTGCCGGAAATGTATGCAATATGGGTGCTATTATGGACTTAGCAAAAAAATATAATGTTAAGGTAATAGAAGACTGTGCACATTCCTTTCCTAGCAAAAGTAAATGGGGCTATGCAGGGACTATAGGGGATGCCGGTGTTTTTTCTTTTTATGCAACGAAAACAATTACCACTGCTGAAGGCGGAATGGTAACTGCAAAGGATGGTGAGCTTGTAAAAAGAATGACAACTATGAGGTTGCACGGAATGGATAGGGCTGCATGGGACCGCTACACATCTCCTAAGGCTTCATGGGTTTATGATATAGTAGCTCCCGGGTATAAGTTTAATTTGCCTGACATTCTTGCAGCCTTAGGCAGAGTACAACTTAGGAGGGCAGATGAATTTGACAGCAAAAGAAAGGAGCATGTAAACTTTTATAACCAAGCGTTGGGAAAATTGGACTTTGTAAAATTACCACCTACAAGCGAAGGGAATGCTTGGCACCTTTATCTTATGCGCCTTGACCTTTCAAAGCTAGACTGTGACAGGGATACCTTTGCTAAGGAAATGCAGGATGCAGGTCTTGGCATAAGTATGCATTTTATTCCCTTATTCCACTTTTCTTATTGGAAGTCCTTGTACCCTGATTTTTGTGAAAGCGCATTTCCACACGCGCAAAAACAATATTCACAAACAATTTCTATTCCCCTGTGGCCAGATATGACGGAAGAGATGAGGGAGTTGGTTGTTTCTGTAATAAAAGAAATTGGCGGACATCATCATGTCTAAAGCAAAGAAAACAAGAGCCGGCAAGGTTTCTTTCCAAGAAGAGTTTTACAGTGATATCAGTCTCAAGAATATGCTATATGCCAAGGTTGTCCGCTGTAGCGAAAGGGGAAGAATTACAAGCCTTGTCCCTCCTGATTTTCCTGAAGGTTTTTATTTTTTTACTGCCCGTGATATTCCCGGTCAGCACTTTATAGGTAACACTTTAGGGCGGGTTCCTATTTTTTGTGAAGGTGAATCCCTGTACCCTGGTGAGCAGGTTGGGGTTCTTGTAGGGGACGATGAAGACAAACTTGATGAAATTGCATCTTTGTTTAAGATACAGTGTGATAAAGAAACGATAGAAACTGATTTTAGAAAAAACAACACGAGCGATGCAGCAAGTGATGCTTGGGAAATTTTTTCTTCAATACTTGCGCAACGAACAGTTGAATCAGGGCCTTGTTTTAGGCAGGAGGGGGGCTTTGAAAAAATCTTTGAGGAAGCAAGTTATACTGTAGAGCATACTTGGTCTTTTAAATTAAATGAACGCGATAGCCGTGAATGTGACGGTGCTATTTGTGACTATGATGGGAAGATCCTTACTGTATATACGCCAACACAGTGGCTTAGTAATTTGCGGCAAACCCTTAGCGATGCCTTGGGAATGAAGGCCGAAGACATAGTTGTAAAAAAAACAAAGTCCTATAATCATGGTTCAACTTCAATTTGGTACAATTCAATAATAGCGTGTCAGGTTGCTGTCGCATCCTATAAATTAAAAAGGCCAGTTAAGCTTGTTTATTCAAGGCTAGAACAAGAAACCTTTATAAATTCTATGCTACCTGTAGAAATCCATCATAAAACTGCTGTTGATGCTAGGGGTAGAATTCTTGCTATGAGGGTTGACATAAGTTTGGATGCTGGTGCCCATAATCCCTTTGCGCAAGAAATAATGGATAGGTTGGTTATTGCCTCTTGCGGTTGTTATAATCCCTTTAACATAAAGATCACAGCTCTTGCATATTCTTCTTCTAAACCTTCTTCCTCAATAGACTTAAGAATCGTTGATTCTGCAGCTTTTTTTGCAGTTGAAAATCAAATGGATTTAATCTGCAAAGAATGTAGAATCTCGCCACTAGAAATCAGATTTATCAATTTTTTAAGTAAGGATTTAAAAAATAAGACTTTGCCCTTTTATTTTGGCCTTAAAAAATACTTCTTTTCTAAGACCCGTAAGATAAGCGGTAAGGAAGTCATATTAAAAAAACAGGAAGAAACGTACGAGCATATAGTTCAAAATGATATTTCTTACGACATCCCCTTTTATTCCATGCTATTTGATAAGAACGGAAAAATCTTTCTTGAGTTTGAGCATACCTATGAGGCATATCGGCAAGAGGTGTATAAAAGAAGGGAACGTTCTCAAGTAGCGCTTATAAATTCAAAGGATTATCCGCTTAGGGGAATAGGTTTTGCCTGTGCCTTTGAAGGTTCCTGTTATTTTGGCTCACAGATTTATGGGGACAGTAGCCAGTCCCTTGAGGTGACTTTTACAGAAGATAAAAATCTTGTAATTCATTGTTCTCCGGTTTCTTATTCAATTCAAGAAATATGGAAGGAAATCGCTTCTGAGATAACGGGTTTATCTGCTTCGGCTATAAAAATCAATTCAATTTTTGAAGCTGATGAAGAGCCACCACTTCCTGAAAGTGTTTATTCCAATGTCAGCGTTATGACGAGCTTACTTCAAAAGTGCTGTCTTACAATAAAAAATAAAATACCGGAAGGTAAAACCCCAATTACTGTAAAGAAATCTGTTTCATCTGCAAGGAAAAAAAATTGGGATTTAAATAGATTTTCTGGTCAGCCTTTTCATTCAGTTTCATTTTCTGCAGCAATTGTTGAAGTTGAACTTGACCCCTGTACTTTTAGGGAAAAAGTTAAGCAGATAAAAATTTTTATAGACGGAGGAAAGATTCTCAATCCTACAGGCGCACAAGCTGCTGTAAAACTTGGTATTCAAAAAATTCTTTCTGCTCTTGTTTCAGAAGATATCTTAGACTGTAATTTTCAAAATATCCAAATCCTTTTTCTTGAATCTAATGCGGAACCTGCCCAGATTGGGGAGCAGGTTTATCAGGTAATTCCTGCTGCCTATACTCAAGCAATTTCTCAAGCCTTAGATTGTACTCTTGACTATCTTCCAATTTCTGTGGAAAGTATTTACGATATTGTAAAAGAAAATGCGGAGGCAGTTGCAAAATGAAAATACCTCTTATTCTTAATGGGGAAGATGTTGAGCTTGAAGCTAACCCCTGTGACAGCTTGCTAAAAATTCTAAGAAGGCAAAAGTTATACAGTGTAAAATGCGGTTGCGAAAAAGGTCAATGTGGTAACTGCCTTGTTTTGTTAGATGACAGGCCTGTGCCTTCCTGTCTAGTAAAATTAGGTTTTGCTCGAGGAAAAGATATAAAGACGCTGGAGTATTTTTCTTCTGCAAAAAAAACGGATGTTGATGAGGATATACTTATTTATAAAGACATTATATCTGCATTTTCTACTTCTGGAATACACATGTGCGGTTACTGTAATGCCGGAAAAATTTTTACAGCTTACGAGATTCTAAAAATTTTTAAGCGGCCTTCTGCAGAACAAGTTTTTACAGCTATAAAGGGGCTTGACACTTGTTGTACTGATTCAATGACACTTGCCGCAGGAATACTTTTAGCTGCTTCCTTAAAAGCGGAAAGGGAAGGAATTTATGCCAATGTCAAATAGCAATACTTTTTTAAGCACACAATCCATGACGGATATTTTTTCTAATATACGCAATACTAATGGTCTTTGCATTCTAGGCGGTGGTACTTTTCAGGGAATTGACTTTGAGAATGCCGCAACCCTTAATTCAATTCCAGAACTTTCTCTTATAGAAAAAAGGGAAAGATATATAGATTTTGGTGCAGCTGTAAAACTTTCGCAAATTCTTTATACTGGCAGGGAAAACATACCTACTGTTTTATATGATGCAGTTGAAAGTATTGGAACGAATGCCCTTCGTAATGTTGCAACTATAGGGGGAAATATCTGTGCTTCTGTAAAAGAAGGCGGAATCAAGGGGACTTTGTGGGCACCCCTGCTAGCCCTTGATGCACTTTTAGAGTTTAAGGATTGCAAGAACAATTCTACTTTCTTACCCTTCAGCAAATTTAAAGCGGTACCAGAAGATACCTTTCTTGCAAAAATTCGCCTTCCCATGAATGAGTATGAAATCTCAATTTTTAGGCGTGTTGGCCCTGCTTCACACATAAGCCAAGATAGTGCTTCCTATGTTTTCCTAGCTGATACGGAAAAGAATTCAATAATCGATATAAAAATGGTTTTTGCAGGACCATTTTCTTTTAGGTCAGCAGAGTTGGAAAATCAAATTATGTATACAAAATTACCACTTTCACGGGCCTTTATTGAAGATAAAGTTTCAGCTGCTGAAAATATTTTTAACGCTAATTTTTCACAGGTTTCGATTAAACCTATGTTAAAAGCTCAATTTTTAAACCTTCTGCGTTATTCATTTGAGCAG
>CAJOQA010000211.1 GCA_905236465.1 uncultured Treponema sp. | reverse complement strand
GCACTGTCCCCCATAGTCAACAGAACGCAAGCAGGCAAGAAAGGAAACTAAAGTTTTACCGGAACCGACATCTCCTTGTAAAAGTCTTGACATTGAGAATGGATTTTTACCGGCAACCTCATTTTTATTTACAATAGTATTCCATTCACTTTGGCTCCTATCTATGTCCCTGTTGATTTCCGCTACAGCTGCCATCTGCCCCTCTGTTAATTCAAAGGGTAGGCGTCTTAAAAGCTCCTTTTGAGAAGGGGAGAGGGCTTTTTCAAACTCTTCTTTAGAAATGCTAGGTGTTTCAAAAGAGGGGCTTGCATTGTTGAATTGATCTTTTTCTGCCCTTTGCGCTTGCCCTTTCTCAAAAACTCTGCTCTGGCTTAAAGTAGGTAAAGTTCCACGCCTCGCTAATGTGTGTCGCCCTATTTTTATCTCAAAGTCATATAGCTCTTCAAAAATCAAGGTCTTTCTGGCTTCTTCAATATCTGAAAGGGAGGCAGGCTTGTGGATTTTTAAGAGGGCTTCACTTTTATGCAAAAAGGACTTTCTTTTTATCAGCTCTTGGGGCAGCTCATCGTCAACAGCTTTTCCGTAGAGCTTTAGGGCTTGGGCCACAGTTTTACGAAATATCTTTTGGCTTAAGCCTTCCGTAAGGCTATATATGGGAAGCACCCCTGAACTGGGGATTGGCTCATTTTCGTAAGATTTTAAATCTCCTGAATAGGCAATGCGTTCAGCCTCAAATGCAGAGGATTGCAGTTCCCCGTACCTTTGCTCAAAGCGACCTGTCACGGCAATTATTGAACCTTCGGGCAGTGACTTAGCAAGAAAGGGGCGGCCAAAAGCTGTAAGGTATGCCTTTGCGCTTCCGTCACTAATAGCTATTTTTAAAGTCTTCATAGCCCCGTAACCAAACCACTTGTGTTCTGTTACCTGCGCTATTGTGTGGACTTTGCCTAGCGAAAAATCTGCTAAAGGTATTTTTTTGCTTCTATCTTCATAGTCCCTGGGGTATGAGGACAGTAAATCTGCGACAGTAAAAATATTCAACCGAGAAAATAGACTTGCAGTGGCTTTTCCAATACCAGGCAGGGTATCAACTGCCGTGCTTATTTCTTTTAGTTGCATTAGAAGGGCAGGCTTCCTAAAATTTTGCAGAGGTAGGTAATTAAAATAGAACCTATTACTGTAAAGATAATCAAAGCGATGATAGAGATTATCAGGGCTGACTTATAGGAAATCCTTTTTCCTGCGGTAAAAGTCTTTGAGATATTGTTTACCAAGGGAGCAAGGGAAGAATCAATCTGGGTAAGGATGGGGCTTTGGTAATAGGGATTTTCCCCCTTTACGATAAGAAGGATCAAGCGGATTAATAAAATCAGAATCAAAAAGGAGATTAATGAAGTTATCACTGACCAGGTAAGGTTTACAATCATCTGGCAGACTATACCGAATGTTATTACACCCCTGCCGGAAAATCCTTGTAAAAGGGATGAGATAACACCTAAGATACAAAGCCCCAAGGCTGCGCTAAAGTCAAAGGCTCCGAGCTGTAACCACCTTATTCTGCGAAATATATTCAAGTAGGGGTCACATATCCGTGACAAGAAACGTGAGAACCTGCTATAAGAAATTGTTGGAATCCAAGTAATTAAAATTCTTAGAAAACACAAGATTGTATAAACTAATACAAGCGTTGAAAGTATTGAAAAAACTTTGTACATCATAAATTGCTCCTATTCACACCAAACATCCGTAACAAGGGGTTGGTCTTTTAGTTCTTGTAAAAAAGTCTTGTCGGGACTTGCTGTCATTTGAGGGTTGGCCTTTATAATGTAGGGCCTGCCTTCTACGTCTATATGAAAATATACTACACATTTGCCCTGACCGCCAAATAAAAAATCCTTTAATTGATTAATTTCTTTTGCAGTCGAAAATGAATTGTCCATCTGAACATGAATGCTGCTTATTGATTTTTCTTCAAGCGATTTTGGGTCTTCTAAAGTGTCTATAAGGAAGGAAGGACTTTCCCTAGATCCATCAACTTTTCCCTTAAATGCGTAAACTCCTTCTTCTTTTATACTTTCCTTAACAGCTTCCCAAACTTTTGGGAAAAAGGTAATGCTGATTTCTCCCTTAAAATCAGAAAGGCGGGCAAATGCCATAGGCTCCCCTTTTTTTGTTATTGTTGTCTTTAACCCCGTAAGCATTCCGATTGCAATATAGCTTCTTCCTGAATTCCTGTTTTTCCAAGCAGGCCTGCCACTTGCTGCAAGGGCTTCTTTTTCTGCCTTGTCCTCTTTTGCGGCCCTGTCTATGTTTTCGCTGTTTACCGTGGCGCATTTTTCAATTAAATCCCGCCAGTCATCAAGGGGATGACCTGAAACATAACAGCCAATCAGGTCTTTTTCCTGATTTAGAAGCTCCATTTTAGGCATTTCCTCAAGTTCCTCATACTTGAACTCTGCAAATTCCTGAATGCCAGTGTCTTCAAAAAGTGATGCTTGGCCACTATCGGCCCCTTCCCGTTTCTTTTCTTCATAGGCTACCGCAGCCTCAAAGTTTGCAAGCAAAGTTGCCCTGTTTTTGTCAAGTTTGTCAAAGCCGCCTGTCTGGATAAGAACTTTTATGGCAGCCTTGTTTACATCCTGGAAATTTGTTCTGCTTATAAAGTCCGCAAAGGTTTTGTAGGGGCCATTTGCGTTTCTCTCATTTACTATAGCTTGGGCGGCCTTTTCACCCATACCCTTAATACCCATAAGTCCGAAAACAATTCTGCCGTCAACTACGTCAAAGATTGCATCTGACCTGTTTACATCAGGCTGGTCTACTGCAATTCCCATTTTGCGGGCTTCTTCTATATAAACTGGCAGCTTGTCTGTAGAAGTAATTTCGTTAGTAAGGTTTGCCGCCATAAATTCAGCAGGCTTGTTTGCCTTAAGCCAGGCCGTCCTGTATGCTACAACAGAGTAAGCGGCTGCATGGCTCTTGTTAAAACCGTAGCCTGCGAAGGGGACCATTATGTCAAAGATTTCATCTGCGTGTTCCTTTGTAAAGCCCTGCTTGACAGCCCCGTCCTCAAACTCTTTCTTTTTGCCCATAAGGACTTCAGGTTTTTTCTTACCCATAGCACGGCGCAGCATATCTGCAGCCCCTAAGCTAAAGCCTGCAATCTTTTGCGAAACCTGCATAACCTGTTCCTGATAGACCATAACACCATAGGTTTCTTTTAAGATGTCTTCAAGACAAGGATCAGGGTAGTGGATTGTCTCAGGATGCCATTTTCCTTCTATATATTGGGGAATATAATCCATTGGGCCCGGACGGTAAAGGGCGTTCAAGGCAACAATCTCTTCTATGCAGCGGGGCTTTGCCTGACGCAAAATTTTTTGCATCCCCGGGGATTCAAACTGAAAGACTGCAACTGTGTCTCCACGGCAGAAAAGGTCAAATGTCTTATCGTCAGTTTCGCTGACTTCTTCTGCCCTAAAGGGTTTTTCACCTTCTTTTTTATGCTTATTAATAATATTTTCAGCATAGCGGATAAGGGACAGCGTTTTTAGCCCCAAATAGTCAAACTTAACAAGGCCACAGGGTTCAATTATATCCATTGTATACTGAACGGCAGTCTTGCCAGTTTTTGGGTCTTTAAAAACAGGGGCCCAGTTGGGGAGGGCAGTTTTACCTATTACCATACCGGATGCGTGTAAGCCCGTGTTACGGTTTACATTTTCAAGCTTAAAGCAGAGCCTGAATAAATCTTGGTAGCGGGGGTCGTCCTTATAGGGAATCAGCATACCGTTATCAGGATGTTTTTCATCTGGCGGGGTAAAGGCGTCCTTAAGTTTTGCCTTGGGGTTGTCTGGAACACACTTTTTGAGCATAGCGACTTCGCTAAGCGGTATATCCAATACGCGACCGACATCGGCAATAACAGCTTTTGGCTTTTCAGTTCCGAATGTAACTATGTGACCTACCTGAGGCAAGCCGTACCATTCTTCTGTGTGCTGAATTATGCGTTCCCTAAATTCGAAGTCCATGTCTACGTCAAAGTCAGGCATGGAAACGCGTTCAGGATTTAAGAATCGTTCAAAAATCAGCTTAAAGCGGAAGGGGTCAATGTCCGTAATCGTCATGCAGTAGGCTACTAAAGAGCCTGCACCAGAACCGCGGCCTGGTCCCATGGGGATTCCGTTCTGTTTTGCCCAGTTTATGAATTCCCAAACTATAAGGAAGTAACCGGAAAAGCCCATCTTAAAGATAATGCTAAGCTCGTACATGGCCCTGTCTATTATTTCCTGAGTGATGACCTTGTATCTCTTTTTTAAGCCTTCTTCAACAATGTGAAGTACAAAGGCATCCTGGGACACATATTCTTTGGGGATTTGGTAGACTGGCAGGGTACCCTTAAGTTCCTGGGTCTTGTACTGGTGTATGGTCAGGTTACACATGGAAGCAATTTTAAGAGTATTTTCAATCGCTTCCGGACATTGGGGAAACAAGACAGACATCTCTTCTTCTGTCTTCATGTACCACTGGTCCCCCTGAAATTTCATACGGTTGGGGTCTTTTAAAAGCTTTTTTGTTCCAATGCAGACAAGGACATCCTGGGCTTCTGCGTCTTCCCTCCGACAGTAGTGGATGTCGTTTGTAACAACAAGCCCTATGTCAAGGTCGTGGGCAAGCTTTATAAGCTTAGGAGCCACCTCTTTTTGGTCAGCAAGGCCGTGATCTTGTAATTCTATATAATAATTATCTTTACCAAATAAGTCCCTGTATTTTTTTGCGGTATCGTAAGCCCTCTTGTCGTCTCCGAAAAGCAGTGCCTTAGGTACTTCTCCCTGAATACAGGCTGAAAGGCAAATTAGGCCTTCGTGGTAGCGTTCAAGCAGTTCCCAGTCTATGCGGGGCTTGTAGTACATGCCTTCTGTAAAGGCTATGCTTGAAAGCCAGCTTAAATTCTTGTAGCCAGTGTCATTTTTTGCAAGCAGAATCAGGTGATAATAATAGGAATGTTTCCCGTTGCGACTATAGGGAATTTCTTTTTTGTCAGTGTGGCTTCCTTCGGCAACGTAAAATTCTTCTCCACAGATGGGGTTTATCCCGTTTGCATGGCAGATGTGCTCAAAGTTCAGCACCCCGTACATATTCCCGTGGTCAGTTAGGGCCAAAGCCTTCATGTTCAGCTCTTTTGCCCTGGCAATCAGTGTATCCAGCTTGCTTGCTCCGTCTAAAAGAGAATAGTCAGAGTGGACGTGCAAGTGCACAAACTTAGATTCAGGGGTTCCTTCAGGACAGTCTGGAAATACGTGTATATCCGCCATGTGTTTTATTATCTCCTTTTAAAAACAAGTAAAAAGAGTATAGCACAAGCGGATTTTTTCTTCTAGACTTTTAGGAAAGCATTACAGTTTGAACCTATAAGCCTTATAAAAAAAAGGTATTATAAAAATTTTTTGAAACCTATAAAATTGCTAGACAAATGGGGTTTCATGTATTATTTTAAAAGTAAGAAAAAGAAATAAGAAGGAGCAAAATATGGCAGAGAAAATCTATAAGAGCATAACTGACCTTGTAGGTCACACCCCCTTGCTAGAACTTAGCAACACAGAAAAAAAATTGGGCTTAAAAGCACGTTTGCTTGCCAAGCTTGAATACTTAAATCCTGCAGGAAGCGTAAAAGATAGGATTGCAAAGGCAATGATAGACAAGGCTTTGGCAGACGGAAAAATTACAAAAAGTAGTGTTATTATAGAACCTACAAGTGGTAACACTGGTATCGGACTTGCTGCTATTGCCGCATCTTATGGCATGCGGTGTATCCTTACTATGCCAGAAACTATGTCAATTGAGCGCAGAAAGTTGTTGAAGGCTTACGGGGCAGAAGTTGTCCTTACAAGCGGTGCCGGCGGAATGAGCGGTGCTGTAAAAAAGGCTGAAGAACTTGCAAAGGAAACCCCTGGTGGCTTTATTCCAAGTCAGTTTGAGAACCCCGTTAACCCACAGATTCACTATGAAACAACTGGTCCTGAAATTTGGGAAGATTCAGATGGAAAAGTTGACATCTTTATCGCAGGTGTAGGAACTGGCGGTACTTTGAGCGGAGTTGGAAAGTATCTTAAGGAAAAGAATCCTTCTGTAAAAATAGTTGCAGTAGAGCCTGCTTCAAGCCCCCTTCTGTCTCAGGGAAAGGCTGGCTCCCACCAGATTCAGGGAATTGGTGCAAACTTTGTGCCAAAAACCTTAGATACTAAGATTTATTCTGAAATTTCACCTGTAGCAAATGAGGATGCCTTTGCTGTAGGCCGCGACCTTGCAAAGACAGAAGGCGTTCTTGTTGGTATCTCATCTGGAGCTGCCTTGTGGACTGCAATTCAGGAAGCAAAGAAAGCTGAAAATGAAGGAAAGACAATAGTAGCACTTCTGCCAGATACTGGTGACCGCTACCTTTCAACACTTCTTTTCCAAGACTAGTAGAAGTTTATATAGTAAACCTGTTTGGTAACCGAGTTTTGACAATGGGCTTAAGTCCATTGCCATTGGTCTCGTAAATGCTAAAAAAGTCACCCCACAACAAGTTCGGGGTGACATTTTTTTTGTTTACTTTTGTTATGCGCTTATAGCACGCACATTTATAACACCGTTAATTTTGCATAGGGCATCAAGGGTTTCCTGACCTACTGCGCTTTCAACGTCTATCATACAGTAAGCGATATCTGCCCTGTTCTTGTCAATCATTCCGCTGATGTTCAGCTTGGCCTCACCTAATACGGAGGTAAACTGGGCAATCATGTTGGGAACATTCTTGTGGGTAATGCAAAGTCTTGTTCCTCCTGCTGGAATATCGGTGTCCATCTTGCAGCGGGGGTAGTTCACGCTGTTCTTGATTGACCCCTTTTCCAAAAAGTCACGCAGTTCTTTTACAGCCATAACTGCACAGTTTTCTTCCGAT
>CAJOQA010000210.1 GCA_905236465.1 uncultured Treponema sp. | reverse complement strand
TTTGTAAAAAGTTCATAAGAATCTGTGTCGCCATGAGAAAGTACTTTTGCACTTACTCCTTCAACCTGATTTAAGGCATCTGCAATAGCTGCAACTGAGGGGTTATGCCCAAACTCAAAAGTATGGGTTTGCTTTTCTTCTAGGCCGTTAACAACTAAGTCAAGGCTTGTGCGAGAAAGTTCAACATTTACGTTAGAAACCCCGTTGTATGTTACGGAAATAGCAGGGGGAGCAATGCGAACTTCTTCTATTAAACCTGGTCGGAAGTCAAGACCAAAGTTAATTCCTTTAACAAAAAAGCCTGCAATTCCACATATTATAATAAGGGCAGAAATAACTGCACAGGCGGTAAATGCCTTGCTGAATTTATAAACCTTTTTCATTACTTTATCCTCCAGCTAATGCTGATGTTCTTTTTGCCCAAAACTTCTGTATTAAAGTCAAACATGAGGCGTGAAACTACTAGAGCTGTAAATACTGTTGAACATACACCAATGGCAAGGCTGTATGCAAAGCCCTGGATAGAACCTGAACCCAACTGGGTCATAAAGACCGCAGCTATAAAGGTTGTTATGTTAGAGTCCATAATTGCCCAAAATGCGTTGTCAAAACCAACAGAAATGGAAGAAGCACGGTCTTTGCCAAGCATTCTTTCTTCTTTTATACGCTCAAAGATAATTACGTTTGCGTCAACTGCCATACCTATTGTAAGAATCATACCAGCAACGGAAGGAAGCGTAATTGTAAAGTTCAAAGCACTCATAATAGAGAACATGATGTAAAGGTTTAAAACCTGAGCAACACAAGCATTAACACCAGCACCCTTGTACCAAATGAGCATAAATACCATAATAGCTGCAAGACCAACTACAATTGCCAAAAGTCCCTGGCGGATAGCTTGCTCACCAAGAGAAGCTCCAATAACTTGCTGACTTTCAACACTTAAAGGAACTTCAAGCCATGCTGTCTGAAGAACTTTCTGCAAATTGCGAGCCTCATCAAGACCAAAGCCAGAAATTGCAATGTTTGCGTTAAGAGGTTCGTTAATTGTAGCATAGGATTTAATCTTATTGTCACTAATGATGACCATGTTCTTGCCAACATTTGCTGTAGAGAAAGTGCTCATTATTGTAGCACCTTCACCATCAAGAGTCAGGTCAACTTCGGGTTTGTTTGTAATGCTATTGCTACCAACGGATGCAGACTTTATGTGCTTGCCATCAAGAACAACTTCTTTTTTTACCACGATATATGGCTTGTAGGGGGTTTTCTGGTCAAGTCCGTATTCGTCAGTTGAATAATAACCTATAACCTCGCAGTCTTCGGGGATAAGTGACTTGTCAATAAGATTTCCGTGGCTATCAAATGTAGATGACATATTAGAAAAGTAGTAGTTAAGGAAGTCATTTGTAGCTTCATCATCTGCAAGGCGGAAATTCAAGATTCCCTTACCCTGAATAATGGAGTTTACCTGATCTGCTTCTGCAGAACCAGGAAGCTCAATATAAATTCTATCTTCACCCTGCTGCCTGATTGTTGGTGAGCTAAGACCAAAGCGGTCGATGCGGCTTGTAAGTGTCTCAATTGCTTGTGTCATTGCGCTTTCGCGGAGAGTTGAAACATCAACGGCTGCATTACCTTCTTGGGCTTTTACAACTGCATCAAGGTCAGCTTTTACAACAACATTCATACCACCAGAAAGGTCAAGACCTAACTTTACAGAGTTTTTATAGTAGTTCTTATCTTTAAGTATCTTTTTGCGATAATTGTCCTGCAAAGCATTTTCGAGTTCTGCTCTAGTAAAAGATTCAAGGGCTTTGCGGAGCGTCAAAGGGCTTGGAACTTCTTTGTCAGAATCCTTATAGTTCTTTTTTGCAGCCTTTTCAATCCACTTATATTCAGCAGGAATTCCTGCATCTGGATGCTCGTGAACTTGTTTCTTAAGGTTTTCAACCTCTGCTGCTGCCTTTACAGAAACATAAGTCTTGATATTTTCAAGAGAACTTAAAGCTAAAGACTTATCTTCTTTTGGTGTCCATGCATACCAACACAAGGATGGCCACAGGAAAGCAAAACAAGCTGCTATTACAAGCAGGATTATTACTAAACGTCCTTTTTTACTCATCTTTCTTTTCCTCTGAAGAAGTTTCTGTTTCTTTTTCTGTTACTTCTTCTTCCTTTTCCTTCTTACCAGCATCTTTCTTTTCTGTAGTAGCAGGCTTATCTGTTACGACAGTTGCTATTGCTGTGCGGTTAAATTCAATTTTTGTGCCATCATCAACTTTTACAATAACGGTGCTGTCTTTTGTTGAAGAAACAATTCCGTGAATTCCGCCAATTGTTATGACCTTATCACCCTTTTTGAGGGCTGCAATCATCTTTTCCGTTTCCTTTTGCTTTTTGTTCTGAGGACGGATCATGAAAAAATACATGATTACAAAAATAAGAAGCAGCGGTATAATCATTCCAAGACCGCCACCAGCCACTGCACCAGTGCCGGTAGCACCTGTACCGGAAGTACCTGCTGCTTGAAGAAAGAACGGAGTAACAAACATATAAATATCCTTCCTTGTTTTATAAATATAGTAGTAAGATATGATAGCAGAATTACAAGGGAGTTTCAAGTAGCAACAGCCTTACGAAGCAAGCCGGAAGCTAAATCAGCTTGAGACCGTTTTTTCATCTGGCTATGGCGTTTTTTACCTGTCGCGCTAAGGGGAATATCGTCTATGAGCGCAAAGTACCGGGGCCTCTTATACTTAGAAAGCAGGGGGCTGTTTTTGCAAAAAGAGGAAATTTCTTCTATAGTAACACTTTTATCCTCAGGAACGATGTAGGCACAAACAGCCTGCCCCCTAAGCCGGTCTTCTACAGAGGTTACAATGCAATCCTTAACCCTTGGGCTTTCAAGAATTACTTCTTCAACCTGCGATGGATAGATATTTTCACCTGAAACGACCATCATATCATCTTTTCGACCTTTGATCGTAACAAAAGAAAGAGAATCCCAAGTCCCAACATCTCCGGTATAAAGCCAGCCCTTATAAAACTTTTCTTTTGCCATCTCCTCATTATTATAGTAGGAATATGTCGTTTTTCCCGGACTAAAGATTATTATTTCCCCTTCAGAAACGGAATCTTTCGGAACCGTGTCATCAGGCTCTGCCCGCTTGTTATCGTAGAGTTTTACAAGCCTAACCTCGTCATCTAAGCAACTGCCCCCTGCACTGCCAGCTTTTTCAGGAAGATTAAAGGGACGCAAAAAAGAATTCCAAAAGCTTTCTGTAGTTCCATAGCCATTAAAAATATTGGGGGTAAGGACCTTCATGTAGCGGATACAATCAGCTTTAGAAAGAGGACCACCCATTGTTACAATACCCTTTAAACTTTTAAGGTCAAAGGATTTCTTTTGCTGAGCCTGGCTAAGGAGTTCAAGGTTAGCAGGGGCCCCCATCATAAAGGTGATGGAATACTTTGAAACCCATTCGAGGGCAGTTTGCGGCAAAAAGTTTCGCATGACAAGGACAGTTCCCCCAACATAAAATATTGGTCCAGGTCCTCCTGAATGGCAGCCACCCCTATGAAACCAGGGGGTCAGGTTAAGGGTAACATCGTGAAAGTCCAGGGGATAGTGCATGATTACATCGTGGGCAGAAAGGACTTCATTTATATCGTTGATAGGAACGCATTTGGGCAGGGCTGTTGTTCCGCTCGTGCACAGGCGGAGAACCTCGTCATAGATATGGGGGCGAAAGTTCACATCTGGTTCACTTGGACTTGCAGCCTGTACATAGTCTTCATAAGAAATGTGGCCTGCAGCAACTTCTATATTGCGGATATTATCAGCCATTACCAAACGGCCAGGTTTATATTTACAATTTAAGACAGATTCAATAACCACATCCCTTATAGCAGCTGAATAAATCAGGACTTTAGGCTTATTGTGGTCAATGAGCATGGTCATTTCACCAGAAGCAAGGTTAAAGTTAGCGGCAAGCATTATGGCCCCTATCTTGCGGGGACCAATGTAGCTTATGGCAAATTCAGGGCTATTGTAAAGGGCTGTCATAACCAGGTCATTTTTGCCAAGCCCATCTTTTTGTAGGGCAGAGGCAAGTCTATTGGCTTGGCAGTCTAATTGTTTATAGGTTAAAGAGATATTTCTTTCGGGGTCAATTAGGGCCAACCTGTCAGCAAAGCGGTTGACGTTTCGCTTAAAGCCGTTTAGCCAGGTGTAGCTATGCTCAAAGGTGTCTATAAACATCTTGTCATCATAAGTTCTCATAAAATTTCCTTAAATTGAATCCCCTAAAGGAATCAGCTTGCAGTTAGGGATTCCAAAAGACCAAAAATCTTTTAGCGCTAACTTCTTTACCATAGTGATTATGGCTGAATTTAATGCCCCGTGCGCAACAATGAGAATATCCTTTTTTTCCTCAAGCTCTTTTTTTATGACTGAATTCAGGAAATCCCCTACCCTCTTAAAAAGGTCTTCAAAACTTTCAGCTCCCTGCGGAGGATTGTAAAGTTCAGGATTTTTAAAAAGTTGGTAAACGGGCCATTCAGGATGGTCAAAAACGTGTTCAGCTCCTTCGTAGATGCCAAATGACATCTCTTTAATCCGTTGGTCGGTTATAATGGGAATATTTCTATTTGAAAGAAAAATCTTAGCAGTTTCATGGGCACGGATAAGGGGAGATGAATAACAGATATCAAAATGGACGTTTTTATATTCTTCAGCGGCTTCAGCTGCCATTTTGCGTCCCATATCATTTAGGGGAATATCAACACCACCTTGAAGTTTGTAAAGTAGATTCCAGTCTGTCTTTCCGTGTCGCATTACATAAAGCATACAAAATTCTATTATCTGTTTAAGGGAAAAATTGTCAAGCCACACTTTTGAGCCTTTCTTCCGCACTTCAGCTAAAAATATATTTTGGAGAAAAAAATGAAAAAAATTCAAAAAAACAGTTGACAAACGATAAAAGTGTGATATTATGAAATTAGTTACATGAAAGCAGTTTCATAAAAAGGAGGTTACCTTGAGCGGCCAAAAACAGACTACGATTTACGATGTGGCAAAAAAAGCAGGCGTGAGCGCTGCGACCGTCTCAAGGGTAATGAATGAACCTTCAAAGGTTGCGGAGGAAAAACGGCAGCTTGTCCTTACTGCTATCAAGGACTTGAACTTTATTCCAAAAGCCGACGCAGTGATAAATGCCCGCAAGGCTTACAAAAAGATCGGGGTAGTCGCTCCTTTTTTTACACAGCCTTCCTTTATGGAACGGCTTAGGGGAGTTGCTTCAGTTTTGGCTAAGGAACACTATGAGCTTGTCATTTATTCAATAGACAAGGCTGATGACTTGTTGAACTACATAAGCACTTTGGTAACTGCAAACAGGATAGACGGTCTTATTTTTCTTAGCGTCCACCTAAAGAGTGAGGAGTTAAAGGTTTTAAAATCTGCAAAGTTTCCCGTTTGCTTTGTGGAAGAGGCAGTAGAAGGTTTTGACAGCGTAATAGTAAAAAACCTTGAAGGGGGGCAAAAAGCAGCGGAATTCCTTTACAACTTAGGTTGCAAGGTTCCTGGTTTTGTTGGTGAGAAGTCAATGCTGGGCTATGCAATTTCTGCTACTGAAGACCGCTTTAGGGGATTTAACTTTTTCTTTGCAGGACAAGGCATAATAATCCGCAAAGAACACGTTTGGATTGGTGAGTTTACAGAAAAGAAACTTGATGAGGGAATAAACAATTATTTATCGCAAAAAGAACTGCCAGATTGTGTTTTCTGCTCTAGCGATTTAATTGCAACTCGATTCATTGCCTTAGCAAAAGAAAAGGGTGTAAATGTTCCTGATGACATAAAAGTTTTGGGTTTTGATAACATTGACATTTCTCAGTATGTAGGATTGTCTTCTGTCTGTCAAAATCTTGACGATTCAGGAAAAATGGCTGCAACACTAGTTGTAGGAAAAATTAAAAATCCAGACAGGCCTGTAGCAACTTTGACACTTCCTCTGTCTGTGATTGCAAGGGTATCAACGGGGCAAAGTAGCCTCTAAATATTATAGGGTATAAGGAATTTTTATAGGAGGTTCTATGAATAAGAACAAAAAATTGATTTCCGCTGTAGCGGTAACTGGTGCTCTTCTAGCTCTTGCTGGTTGTACAAAAAAAGAAGGTGGAGCAAAGGCTTCTAGTAAATCTGAGGACAAGACAATCCTTGTTTCAGGTTCATTTCGCGGAGAAGAACAGGCCCGCTTTGAAGAGATTGTAAAAATCTTTAATGAAAAGACTGGTTACAATGTTGTTTATGAAGGAAGCCCTGACTTTGAAGTTCAGATTCAAGTTCAGACAGAAGCAGGCACTCCTCCTGATATTGCAGCTTTACCACAACCTGGTACAATGAAACGTTTTGCTGCTGCAGGTTACTTAAAGCCACTTGAAGCAGATGTAGTTGCAGCAATCAGCTCAAACTACGCACCAGTTTGGAAGGACTTAGGCTCTTATGACGGAAAGGTCTACGGTGTTTTTCACCGTGTAAATGCAAAGAGTTTTGTCTGGTACAACAAAAAAGAATGGGCAGAACGCGGTTATACAATCCCAACAACTTGGGACGAGCTTAAAGCTTTGCAGGATAAGATGGTTGCAGATGGTGTAAGCCCATGGTCTGTAGGATTTGAATCAGGTGCAGCTTCCGGTTGGCCGGGAACAGACTGGCTTGAAGACATGATGCTTCGCACAGCAGGTCCTGATGTATACGATAAGTGGGTAAATCACGAAATCGCTTTTGACGATCCTGCTGTTGTACAGGCCCTTAAAATCTGTGGAGACATTTGGCTTAACGATAAATACGTATACGGCGGTCACTCAAACATCGTAACACTTAATTACGGTGACAGTGTAAAGCCAATCTTTGAGAAACCAGCTAAGGCTATGATGAACCGTCAGGGTAACTTCATCACAGGTTTTATGCAGGATGAAATTCAGGCAGACCTTGAAAGCAATGTAGGAGTTTTTGCACTTCCTTCTTACGATTCAAAGTGGGGAACCCCTGTTCTTGGCGGTGGAGACCAGTTTGTTGCCTTTACAGATAAGGCTGGTGTAAAAGAATTCTTGACCTTCCTTACAACATGGGAAGCATGTGCTCCTTGGGCAAGAATCGGCGGTGCCTTGTTCCCACACAAGGATCAAGACTTTAACGACTACGGTAACTCTCTTGAAAGGGAAATTGCAAAGGTTCTTGTAAACGCAACAGTATTCCGCTTTGATGCTTCAGACCTTATGCCAACAGAAGTAGGTTCAGGTTCTTTCTGGACTGGAATGGTAAACTATGCTTCTGGTGCAGAAAGTGCTGAAGAAGCTCTTAAGGTAATTGAAGAAACCTGGCCCACAAACTAATAGAACAAAATGAAACTCTGAATGTAGGGTATGCATTCAGAGTTTCTAGGTATCCTGTAAAAAGATAAATCTTTTAAGGAGGAGAACATGCCTACTATAAAAACACAGTCCAAGGGTATGGATTTACTTGCGACACTTATTACCCTTGCTGTAACTATCGCCGTTGCTTTTGGCGGATTTCTTTTACTAAGATCTAATACTTTGCCACAGATTCCTACAACATTAATCGCTATTGTTTGGGGTGTTGCAAGCGTAATCCTTATTTTTTATTCGCTGAACCTTTTGGCTCAGCTTTTTCCAACAAAAACCTACAATAAAATTGTTCCATACATTTTTATAGGTCCAGCTGTTCTTATAATGGGCTGGTACCTTTTCCTTCCCACAATGAGGTCCTTGTACTTGAGTTTTATGGATAAAAACTCAACAAAGTTTGTGGGACTAGACAATTACAAATTTTTGTTTTCAGACAGGTCAATGCTTGTTTCTATCCGCAACACATTGATCTGGCTTGTTTTCGGAACTGGATTCAGTGTAGTGTTCGGCTTGATTGCTGCAATTCTTGCAGAAAGGTCTTACATTGAAAAAGGGGCAAAGACTTTTATCTTTTTGCCTATGTCTATTTCTTTGGTAGGTGCGGGCGTTATCTTTAAGTTTATGTATTCTGCTAAGTTTGGCGGATCAGAACAAATTGGACTTCTTAATGCCCTTGTCGTTGCATTTGGCGGAGAGCCCAAGAACTGGTTGGGAAATGCTCCTTGGAATAACTTTTTCTTAATTGCGATTTTCGTGTGGTTGCAAACAGGTTTTGCGCTTGTTGTCCTTTCCGCAGCTTTGAAGGCTGTACCAGAAGATATGATTGAAGCAGCCCGCATCGATGGTGCAGGAGAATTCAGGATCCTTATGCAGATTATTATCCCGAACATCCGGTCTTCAATAATCAGCGTATCAACAACAATTCTTCTTGCAGCCCTTAAGTGCTTTGATATCGTATATTCAATGACTAACGGTCAGTTTGGAACAGAAGTCCTTGCTTCCCAGCAGTACAAGCAGATGTTCACTTTCCACAACTACGGTCGCGGTTCTGCTATAGCTATTCTGATTTTGATAGGCGTAAGTCCGGTCATTTATTACAACCTCAAGGAATTCAAGAACAGGGAGGCATTTAAATGAAAAGTCTGGAAAAACATACAAGCAGCCCTACTAAGCTGATTATAACAATAGTTCTTATTGCCCTCTGCGTGATATGGACAGTTCCTACTTTGGGAATTTTCATAACCTCCTTCCGCACGGCAGACGCAACAAGTGCAACTGGCTGGTGGAAGGCATTTTCAAACTTTAAGGCCTTTACGCTAGACAACTACGATCAGGTTCTTTTTGGTCAGCGTTACAACGTAGGCTCCGCAACAGGAACAAAGGCAATCCGTGGTGCAACAATGGCAAGTGCCTTCTTATCTTCTATAACAGTAACTTTGCCTGCTGTAATAATACCGATTTTTATTGCAGCTGCAGCAGCATACGGTTTTGCTTGGCTTTCATTCAAGGGAAGAAACGTTCTCTTCGCTATTATCATTGCGCTTTTGGTTGTTCCCCTTCAGATAAGCCTTATTCCAATTTTGAGAGATTATCAAAAGATTGGTCTTAACGGAAGTTATTTGGGTATATGGCTTGCACACGCAGGCTTTGGTCTGCCACTGGCAACATACATGATGTATAATTACATTTCATCTTTGCCTAGGTCAATCCTTGAGTCAGCATTTATGGACGGAGCCAGCCACTTTACAACTTTTGTACAGTTGATTTTACCATTGAGTGTTCCAGCAATTGCATCTTTTGCAATCTTCCAGTTTATTTGGGTTTGGAACGACATGTTAGTTTCTTTGGTTTTCCTAAGCGGTGCCGGTCAAAAGCTACAGGTTGTAACTGTCCGCCTTATGAACATGGCAGGTACCCGCGGAACTGACTGGCACCTGTTGACAGCTGGCGCTTTTGTTTCCATGATTTTGCCCTTAGCGGTTTTCTTGGGATTACAGAAGTTCTTTGTTCGCGGACTGTTGGCGGGGTCGGTCAAGGGCTGATAAAAAATCCATCCTGGATTTTTTATCAGATTGCAGAAATTATTAGCAACGAGTTGCTAATAATTTCTGCAGGCGGTAATACGCGCCCTCCATGGCGCTTTTTCTTTTGGCAAGGAAGTTTTATTTTATTTGCAACGATGGTTAGTGGTGTTGGTGGTGCTAAGTATTTTACGTGCTACACATTTACTAGTTAGTAATAAGGATGTAGGATTCTACTGCTAAGTAAGGGACGTGCCGTGACTTTGCCACTGGCACTTACCAGTTAGTAGGAACTTATGGGATTCTACCGCTAAGTGAGGGACGTGACACGGCTTTGCCGGTGTCACTTACCAGTTAGTAGGAACTTATGGGATTCTACCGCTAAGTGAGGGACGTGACACGGCTTTGCCGGTGTCACTTACC
>CAJOQA010000209.1 GCA_905236465.1 uncultured Treponema sp. | reverse complement strand
TAGTGGAAAACAATGCTGTGTATTTCTTGGTCAGCAGGTGTATAGTAAGCTTCAAGTTTTGTATCTACAGATTTAAGAATTTCAGTTACTAGTTTTGTAGAAACAGAATAAACCGAATCTTGTGTACCGTGGGAGTTTATCCGCATGATGATTGTTGCGGTGGCTACAAGAAGCAGTGTGTTTACTAGTACCAAGGTATCCCGTATTTTTATTCTAAACTTATTAGAATGTTTTTGCTCCACTGCTTTTGAACTTTCTTTTGTAACTTCAACTTCTACTAAATCCTCCATACCAGCAACTTTTTCTTTTGGTAGGGTAAATACTTTTTCTTCCAAGGGTTCTACTTTAAGAATCTTTTCTTCAACTTTTTCTTTTTGCTCAAAATCTTCGATAAGATCATTTTCTTCAGCTTTATCTTCAACTGCAACTTCTTTTTCTCTAGAAGATACAAGGGCTGTAGTTGCAATATTTACGTAAACAATCAGCAAAGTTCTCATTGGGTCAATCAAAGAATCTATTGCCATAAAAACAATAAGAATAGATTCTACAGGGAGCCCAATTGGATCTAGAATTAAAGAAATCATCGGTAGGGTCAAAAGACCAGAAGCACCTGCTGTTGCTGTACCTGCAAGCAAGGAGCCTACAACAATGAGGATTAAGGATGGCATAGCAAGGCTTGTATTATAAATCTGCGCTACAAAACATGAGGCAAGGGCAAAGTACATGATGTTCCCAAAACGCAGCACTGTTAGTCCTAAGGGGAAAACAAGGTCCACCATGTTTTTGTTGAAGTTCAGGCTCTTTAAAGCTGAAACAGAGGAGGGTAGGGCCGCAAAACTATTTCTAGTGGCAAAACAAATAATGATTGGGTCAATAACTTTTTTTAGTACAGTGATTGGGTTTTTTATTCCTGATTTTATCCAAATTATAAGTGTACAAATCAGCATAGCAGCAAGACCTGCCAGATAAAAAACAATAATAAACTTTACCATGGCAAGTAGTATTTCAATACCAACTTGTGCAATCTGCTTTCCCATTAAAAAGACTAGTCCAATGGGAAGTCCGTACATGGTCCAGTTTATAAGTTTTTGAAAAGAATCCTTTAATGAGACAACTCCGTTTATTAAGCGGGCAGAAGATTCTTCTTTTAAGAAACCTATAGCAATACCAAAAAGAATACTAAAGAAAACTAACTGAAGTATTGTTCCATTGCTAAATGCAGTAAAAATGTTTGCAGGAATAATGTTCACAAAAAAGTCAACAAGTGAAGATTTCTTTGAAACAATATCTTTTGATGCGTCATACAAAGCCATTTCATCTTGAGATGTATCAGCTGAGTTTTTAATAATCTTGTCAAGTATTTCTGTAGTTGATTCCCCTAAGTTTTCACCAGGTCTACCAAGCAAACCGGATAATGTTCCAAAAAGGGCTGTAGCTATGAGTATAATTGCAAAGACTACTAGAATTTTTAAAATGTGGCTACGAGCATTCTTGTCTTTCATCAGTTGGGCAAGGCTTGCCACAATAGAAGTTACAAGAATAGGAATAACTGTCATCTGAAAAAGATTAAGATAGGTGTCTCCCACCACACCCCAAGAAAGGGCTATCTCTTTTTCATAAAAACCAAATATAATTCCCAGTATTACGGATGCAAGAATTGTAATGGGGTTCTTTAATATTTTTCCAATCATACAGATAGCTCCTATTGATTTGCATAAATTTCAAGTATTTCATCTGCGGTCATCTTTTGATGGTTTTCTAAGAAAATGTTTACCCAATACAAAAGCTGGGAATGATCACTTTTAACCGCAATAGCTATGGGGTCAGTAAGGTCAGTAAAATAAAGGGGCTTTAAAATAAGGGAACTTTGGGGAATTGAAGTAAGGACTTTTTTTATCTCAAGTTCATCGCGGTAAACTGAAAGAACTTCGCCGCTTATAAGAGCCTGTACCGCATCGTCCCAAGAAGGATATTCCTTTATTTTTGCTTGTGGGAAATTTGTTTTTGCATAGTTTGCATAAGATGATTTTGCAATAACACCAATTGTTCCTGTATAGTTTCTAACGTAAGAGCGAACTTCTCCTTCGCTTGCAACCTTAGCCAGTTGCAACCTGTTAAACAGAACTCCTTGCTTAAAAGTCATGTATGGTGTAGAAAACTTAACCATCTTTGCTCTTGTAAGGGTTCGGCTAAGCTTAGAAACTGCTAAATCAACTTCTCCTGAAGAAACAAGTGTTACCAAATCGTTAAAACTAGGGGCTTCGCGGCTGATTACAAGTTTAACACCAAGTTCTTCTGCCATTTTTGTAGCAAGATCTATATCGTAACCCGTTAACTTTCCACTTTTGTCTACAAAGTAAAAGGGAGGTTGGTCTACAGCTGTTATTGCAACCCTAAGTTCCCCTCTCTTAATAATTGTTTCTATATCGCTATATACACCTACAGAATTAGCTTGTGCTACTATATTCGTAGTAAATGCTAAAGAAAGAAGCAGTAGTGCAAGGCCTTTGCCCAAAAACTTCATAAAGAACTCCTTAGAAAGTGTTAAATTTAAGTTAAATTTAACTTATGTCAAATTTTTTAGTAAAAATGGACTTTCCACATAAATTTATCGGAGACTTTTCTATAAATTTTATGGGTTTAAAAGTGAGAATAAGAAAAAAAAGCCCCCTGCAAGCACAGAAGGCTTTATATATCCTTAATTTTTTGTTGATTAAAGAGGAATGTTTCCGTGCTTTTTAGCAGGAGCTACATTTTGCTTCTTTATTTCAAGGAATTCAAGGCTGCGGGCGACCCGTTCCCTTGTCTCTTCTGGATTTATGATTTCACTTACATAGTCGCGCTGAGCGGCAACTGTAGGTGTCATAATCGTATCCTTATACTCTTGGGACTTTTGAGCAACGAGAGTAGCCTGAGCAGGGTCCTTCATTTCTTTTGCATATAGAATTCCAAGTGCACCTTCAGCACCCATAACTGCAATTTCTGCCTTTGGCCAAGCATATACAAAGTCAGCCCCTAAGTGCTTAGAACACATTGCAATATAGGCACCACCGTAAGCCTTGCGGGTAATAACAGTTACCTTGGGAACCGTTGCTTCTGAATAAGCATAAATAACTTTTGCTCCGTGGCGAATAATACCCTTCTGCTCTTCATCTGGCCCTGGCAAGAAACCTGGGACATCAACAAAAGTCAGCAAAGGAATATTAAAAGAGTCGCAGTAGCGCACAAAGCGGGCAATCTTATCTGAAGAGTCGCAGTTTAAGAGGCCTCCCCAAACGGCGGGATTGTTGGCTATAACGCCCACACTCTTTCCTTCTACCTTTGCAAAGCCTACAACTGCCATTGCAGCAAATTCAGCCATTACTTCAAAGAAAGAATCATCGTCAACTACGCAGTCAATAACCTGCCTAATATCGTAGCCCTTCTTTGTTTCTTCTGGTAAAACTTCTTGAATTCTTTTAGCCTTTTTCTTTTCATCAAACTTAAATTTGGCATTAGCTACAATTTCTTCTCCATAATAGTGGGGAATATAGTCTAAAAGGCGGCGAACTTTGTCGTAGCAGTCTTCTTCACCTGCACAGCGGAAGTGGGCAACACCACTTTTTTGTGAATGGATTGCGGCTCCACCTAAATCCTCTGCAGTAATATCCATTGAAAGAACACTTTTTACAACTTTTGGACCTGTAATGAAAAGCTGGCTGATGTTATCAACCGCAAAGATAAAGTCTGTGATTCCAGGTGAATAAACGGCGCCTCCTGCACAAGGGCCTGCAATAATGCTGATTTGTGGCACTGAACCGGAAGCACGGACGTTCTGGTAGAACAAGTCGCCATAACCGCAAAGGGCATCTACACCTTCTTGGATGCGGGCTCCACCTGAATCGTTAATACCAATTACAGGACACCTGCTATCTATTGCCTTGCTGATTAACTCTGCAATCTTTTGTCCGTGAACCTTACCCAAAGAACCGCCCTGTACGGTAAAGTCCTGAGCGTAAACGGCAACTTTTTTTCCATTGATTTTTCCAAAACCAGTAATTACACCATCGTAAGGAATGTCTTTTTTGTCCATACCAAATGATGTACAAGTGTGGCGAGCACCTGAATAGATTTCATAAAAAGAATCTTTATCACATAGGGCGTTAATGCGCTCTATAGCATGCAACTTTCCTTTGTCATGCTGCTTTTGAATATTATACTCAAACTTCATATTGATACCTCTATTAATAGCATTATTCTACTATCATTTTTTTTTCTAGTCAATATGACAAAAAGTGTAATTTTGTCATAAACGAAATTTTACCAAATGCCTCTTTGCTGAATTTTTTCTTTAGCGGAAAGAATTTCGCTATTATCTGAAATCCAAGGGTATTTTTGTCTTAGTTCGTTAGCTGCAAGTAAAAGGTTGTCGCTATGTTTTTCTAGAAGATGGGTAAAATCAGCATAGAAAGAATCCTGACTTACTTGTTTTTCTGAAAGTTTCATAGATTCTATAGAAGAAAGTTTCCACTGCTCCTTTTCAAACACCAGTGTTACCTGATCCTGATATTCTTCTATAACAAGGGTTGCTATGCTGTTACCCTCCGCGCCTTCGCTAAGTTCTGAGTGAACAAGATTATAGCTTACGGTAAAATTTTTTTTCTCATTCCCCTTAAGCCTTACTCCGCCTTCCTCTGTAACAGCAGGAGGCTTGTCCTTTACAAGCTGCTGCGTTACAAAAAGTTCACCCTTGTCAGAATTAATTGCAAACTGAGTAAGTCCCCAAATGTAGTAGTTGCCCTTCTGGTTAAAATTCAGCCATTCAGCTGGGGTAACTGTCTGTGCTTTAGGATTGTATGCAGACCTAGCCTTTGCAGAAACATAGAGCTGACCTATGACATCTACAAGGCCCGACAGTTTTTTTCCGGTCACACATGAGGATGCTGAGTTTATATCAAGATTATTATAGGAAGAATAAAAGGCTTCTGTTGTTTGAAAAGCGGTAAGCCCGCGGGTAGTGGGTTTATCACCAAAGTTCTTAAAGCCAATCAAGACCCCAATTGCAAGTGCTAAAAAAAGTCCTGCACAAACACCCACAAGTACGCGGTTTTTCCTAAACCATCTTTTACACTTTAGTTTAAGGAAAAAAAGCCCCTGTGTTTTTTTTGCCTGCTTCTCAAATTCCTCTGGAGAGATGTTTGACTTCCTGATTACAGGTAGCAGCTTGCCCCCTATAGGGATAAGACCTTTGTCTGTAAGTCCTAATTCATTGTAAAAATCAGATAGGGGAAAATCTTTTTTAACAGATTTTTTGTCCTCTTTTGTTGCAAGAAGGGCAGAGTCAATAAAATCAGATAGGCTTTCGTTAAGGGCAAAAATTTTATTTTTTATGTGAATAAAATTGCCGTCAAGTATATCTTCTTCCCTTTTAGCTTCGTCTTCTGCTTCAAAGGGAAGTGTTTGGCAAAGGGCTCGGTATGCTATTACTGCCTGAGTATAAGAAATAGCCCTTTTACCAGAAAGCTTAGGATTTACATAAAAACCCTGATAGCGGGCATGAAAGTTGCTGCACTGACAGGCTGAATTAAAAAAATCCTCTGGTAAAAAAACGATGCTTTCTTCATCCTCTGCTAAAAAAATTCCTTCTGCGCCAACATAGGGTAGCTTGCACTTTTGTCTTTTTGCTTCTTCCATTACTGTGCAAACAAGGGCACTACTTCTTGCGCTCTTTGCAGCATCGTCTTGCTCTTCAATGTTTGCCCGCAAACTTTTTCCGTAAAATGCCTTACCGCAAAGAAGAACACTTTCTTTTCCATTTTTAGTTTCTGAAAAAGTCCAGGGGGAAAATAGCCACACCCCAGCTGAATGTTTCGCAAGCAGCCCTTTTTTTTCTGAAAGTTTTTGGGCAATGCCGGACTTAGCAAAGGCGCTTTCTGTCATGCAGGTATCTAAAAAGAGATTTCCTTCTTTTGCAAAAACTAAATCTTTTTTCATGTTTACCTTCTTCCTTCAGAGCTGTAAAGGTATTTAAAATAATCCATGTCAGTACTGTATGTTGTGTCAAAGCCTTGCATCGTGTTTTTATAGGATTCCAAACTTTTCCAGAACTCATAGAAGGCTGCATCCCTTGTGTATGCCTCTGCGTAAATGGCGGCTGCTTCTGCGTCAGCTTTACCTTTCGTTTCCTCGCTTTTTCTGTAGGCTTCACTTTCTATTGTACGCTTTTCATTTTCCAGTTTACCCAGCCATTCAGCTTTTTTACCTTCGCCAAGAGACCGGTAGGCTTGCGCCACCTGATTACGCTCTTTTATCATGCGGTTGTAGACGCTTTCCGTAAGCTCATCTGAATACTTAATCTGGCGGGGAACTATATCAATCAGCTCAATGCCGTACTCGGCGGTCATTTTGCGGGCTTCCTGCGCCATTTCGTCGCAAAGGGCACTGCGGCCTTTTGTAACGCTTTCGTTCTGACTTGAAACATTTACCAAAGCCTCTAACGCTTGGCTATCATCCCCTTCAACTCCTGTAAGCTGACTGCCACTTGAGCTGTGTTCATTTATGATATTGCTAGACCTGACGATTTCACTTAGGCGGTTTCTTGTTATTATGGTGCGGGTTGCCGAATCAATCACATCGCTCAGTTTTATGTATGCCCCGTTCAGGGTTTTAAAGGACTGGTAGAAAAGCTCAGGGTTAGTAATCTTCCAGCGACTTGTTGTGTCCACTATTATAAACTGATTTTCTTTTGTAGGAATACGCTCATCATCTCCGTCTAAAGAAAGAATTGTTGAAGGGTAGATTGTAACTGTATCTATAAAAGGAACTTTTGCGTAAAGACCTGCCGAAGTCTTGCTGCCAACTATGCGGCCAAAACGGGTGACTACTGCTTGATTTCCTTCGTTTACAACATAAAAGGGGCCTGCAACAAAAAAGAGAAGCAGTACAAGTACAAGTAGGCTTGCTAGGGTAATATATTTTTTATTTTTCATAGTTTAGTTTCCCCCTTTTCCGTTTAAATCTTTTATGGGAAGAACGTTGTCTAGTTCCTTATCTATAAGAGTTGGCTTTTTATTTTTAGACTGGCCTGCAAAAACTTCTTCCATTGTTTCCAAATACAATCTTTTTCGTGTAACAGCGGGGGCCTTCCTGTATTCTTCATAAACTGAATTAAAGCGGGCAACATCACCCTTAGCCTTATTAACACGTTCGGCTGCATAACCTTCTGCAATCTGAATCTGCTGGTCGGCCTGCCCCTTTGCCTTTGGGATTTCAGAATTGTAGCTTTCCTTGCCCTCGTTTATGTACCTGTTCATATCCTGAATGGCCTTGTTTACGTCTTCAAAGGCATCCTGAACCCCTGCAGGGGGCACTATATTTTGTAGCTTCACGGCATTTACGTTTATGCCCATACCCAAACTAGAAAACTGCTCGTTCATTTCTTCTACTGCAAGATTTTCTATATTGCTACGCTCGTTGCTCATTATCTCTAGGATTGCGCGATCGCCAACTAAGGTATTTATTACAGACCTGCTTATGTCGCGGATTGTCTGTTCTTTTTCCTCAACTGTAAAAAGCCAGGCCTTTGGATCAACGATGCGGTACTGGATTATCCATTCAACATCAACAATGTTAAGATCCCCTGTAAGCATAGTTGATTCATTGGTTATTCCGTTCTTGTATTGGTTTACAACCCCTCCTTTTGTGGTCTTAAAGCCAAACTGTTGGGTTTGAACAGCCTTGTTGCCAGGAACTATATACTTTTTGTCTATTCCAAAGGGAAGTTTTAAGTGGGGACCTGGACCTAATGTTTGGTTATACCTGCCAAAACGGGT
>CAJOQA010000208.1 GCA_905236465.1 uncultured Treponema sp. | reverse complement strand
GAAAAGTTCTTTCGTAACCTGCTTTTGGGAGAATCTAATGAACTAAAGAATCGCTATTGCCATATTAAATATAATGAAAAAATACTTTCAAGGGTGTAAAATAAAACTATATGCCAGCAGGATGGAATCAGACTTCCGGGACATTCCGGGAAGGGCCGATAAGTGAAGATACTTTTTGGATGTTGTTCAATTATGTATTTTCTGACAGTTCGGCTAAGAGAACTAAATATAATTTTGTGCTCGTGAAATCGATTCTTGATAATCTTTTTAATAGTGAAGGGGAGGATTATTCTCTCTTCATCAGTTATGAAAATTTGTTCGGGAAGTTTGCGGAAAACTACTGGAACCTGGTTACTAAATATCATTTAAGGCAAATGCTGCCGGATGGTAAAAGCGAGTATTCCAAAATCGAACAGATATTCATGGCTTTAATTCAGGAAGAGCCAGCGTTTGCAAATATTCCTTTTACATCGATTCCGGATGCTCAGAGAAAAACTATCATCAGACAGGTTAGCAGCGACTGTAGAAGAAATGTGATTGGCGCTCTTCATAGGGATTTTCAGGATTGTCTTTATGCTTTTGATTTGAAGGGCGATGGAATCTACCTTAATGCTTATGCCTTCAATTTTATGCTTAAGTATAAGGTCGAAATTGAAAAGCTGAACTATTACGCCTGGGCTAAGTTTCTTGAAAAGATTAATGACGAAGCGGTTGTTGTAAAGCTTCTGGATAAGCTTGAGCTGGCAACTCCTCAGCGTGATGATTTGTCTGTATTCCGCCAGGTTCTTTATAAGGAGTTTGAGCAGTGTAATTGCTTCTACTGCGGAAAGAAGTTGCATGAGATTCATGTAGACCACTTCATTCCATGGAGTTTTATAAAAGAAGATAAGTTATGGAACTTTGTTTTGGCTTGTCCGGCCTGCAATATCCGAAAGAGTAACAAGATTCCGGGAATGGAATATGTAAAGGTTATTCAAAACCGAAATGAAGATTTAAGAAAACTGGATTCTGCTTTTGTTCAAAATCAGTTTAAAACTTATAAGCCGCAGCTGATTAGTGATATGTGGAAATATGCGCAAAGCGGCGGATTTGTGGTGATGTAATACAGGAGGTTTAGCATTTATTGCCAAATCGCCAAATGATTACATGCCGATTCGCCAAATATAATAATGCCAAATCGCCAAATAATAACTTGCCAAATCGCCAAATGCAATATACAATAAAAATATGGAAAATTACAAATCTCGAATTGCAGATAAGACTCTTGAACGTAAATTAAAAGGAAAAGGTGCTGTTCTTATTCAAGGACCTAAATGGTGTGGAAAGACAACAACTGCAGAACAGATGGCAAAAAGTATCTTGTATATGTCTAAACCTGAAGATATCAAAACAAATCTTGTTGCAGCTGATATAAATCCTTCTAAATTACTTGAGGGAGAAACTCCGCGATTGATTGATGAGTGGCAGATTGCACCAAAGCTTTGGGATGCAGTTCGATTTGAAGTTGATCACAGGAAGGGAATGGGGCAGTTTATACTGACTGGTTCTGCGGTTCCTCCAGCTAGTGACGAAATCTTTCATAGTGGAACCGGTCGTTTTGCATGGATTAAAATGCGGCCTATGTCGTTGTTTGAATCTGGTGAATCATCTGGCGAAATCAGTTTAAAAGCACTGTTTGAGCAGCCGGAACAGATTTTGGCAGAAAACAGAATTGATGATATTGATAAACTTGCTTTCTTAATTTGTCGTGGAGGCTGGCCTGGAGCCATTGATATGGAGCCAGAATTTGCTTTGGACCAGGCTTTTGATTATTTTGATGCAATTGTAAACACAGATATTTCCAGAGTTGATAATGTAAAGCGCGATTCAGAACGTGCCAAGAGACTAATGAAATCATATGCGCGGAATCAGGGTACACAGACTGCTTACACGGTTCTTCGTGATGATATACTTGCAAATGATGCTGAAAGTCTTACTGAGGATACGGTTTATTCATATACAAACGCTCTTCGAAAGATTTTTGTAATTGAAGATATGCATGCATGGAATCCTAACCTCCGCTCAAAAACAGCAATAAGGACTTCGGATACACGCTACTTTAGTGATCCATCAATTGCTACTGCAAGTTTAGGACTTGGACCTGTGGACCTGGTTAAAGACCTGGAAACTATGGGCTTGTTCTTTGAAACTATGTGTGTACGAGACTTGCGAGTATATGCAGAAAGTATTGATGGTGAAGTATACCATTACAGAGATAAGTCTGGCCTTGAATGTGATGCAGTTATTCACTTGAGAAATGGCAGTTTTGGACTGATTGAAATAAAACTTGGCGGTGACCACCTAATTGAAGAAGGTGCAGCAAACCTCAAAACCTTCAGTGCAAAGATTGATACAAAGAAGATGAAGGAGCCGGCATTTATGATGGTGCTTACTGGGACAGGGAAGTACGCCTACCGCCGTGAAGATGGGGTGTATGTTGTTCCTATTGGATGTTTGAGGGATTAGAAATAATCAATAACCAGATATTCGGATATTTAGTAAAAATACAAAGATAGAGGTAATAAATGGCAGAAATTGATAAACCTCAAATTTATTCTGTAAAAGAATATTTAAACGAAAACTTATTGATACCAATATATCAACGTTCATATAAATGGACGCACAAAAATATTGAAGATTTACTTAGTGATATAAACGATGCTATTGAAAAGAAAGCTTCAGAAAATTTTCGCTATAGGATTGGAACTGTTATTTTGCATAATGAAGAACAAGGGTTATCTATCGTAGATGGCCAACAAAGAACTATATCCTTGGCCATATTATGTGATGTGTTAGGGCATCCTGAATATTGCAATTCAATCAATTCTCCAAAACCTAAAACAGAAACATTTATTGCATTAAATGAAAAAACTACAAAATTAAATATTCAAAAAAACAAGGCATTTATAGTTGACTGGTTTAGTTCAAGAGAAGAATTAAAATCCATATTTCTTGATTCTCTAAAATCTTTGCTAGAGGTAGTAGTAATTAAAGTTAAAGACCATTCTGAAGCTTTTCAACTTTTTGATTCCCAGAATTCTAGAGGAAAAACGTTGGATCCACATGACTTGCTGAAAGCTTATCATCTACGAGAAATGAAGAATAATCTTTATGACATGGAAAATGCTGTAAAAAAATGGGAAGAAAAGAAGTCTGCAGATATACGAGATTTATTTAATATATATTTATTTCCAATTTATAATTGGTGCAATTTCAATAAAGATAAAGATTTTACAGCAAATGATATAGATATCTATAAAGGTGTAAAAGAAGACTTACCATATACTTATGTAAAAAAAGTTATAAAAACAATGCCAACGTATCAAATATCAGAACCATATTTGGCTGGAGAAGAATTTTTTGGCTATGTGGATCATTATTTAGTAATTCTTGAAAATATAAGAAGAACCCTTTATGAAAATAATGCGTTTATGTTTATAAAAAAGATTTTTGAAAATTCTGGCATAAAGAATTTTAGTAATGAAGAACTATTAAAGAAAAGTAAAGAGTTATATTATCCTTTCAATTTATTTTTATGTACAGTCCTCCTATATTATGACAAATTCCATAATTTTGACAAAACTGCAATTAATAAGATTTTTCTTTGGTCATTTATGATTAGAGTTGATATG
>CAJOQA010000207.1 GCA_905236465.1 uncultured Treponema sp. | reverse complement strand
TACAAACTGATGGAAGAGGGAGGCGCTAGAGAACAAAAAGAATAGAGGAAGCCTTTTCCTGTGCTGGAAAAAAATATAATTTTTTTTAGTAGTTCTATTGACATTACAACAAACCTATGTTACATTCTAATTGTAAGTTGATTAGAACAACTTGCATAAAATCTTATATGGGGGATAAATACTCCCCAAGGAGAAAAACATGAAAGTAGCAGTAGTTTGTTCAAACGGGAAGGTTGGAAAGTTGGTTGTCAAAGAAGCACAGGCAGCAGGTCTTAAAGTAACAGGCTTTGCCCGTGAAGAAAACAAGAGTGAAGCAAAGAATTTCGTTCAAAAGGATTTGTTCGCGCTGACAAAAGCTGATCTCGAAGGCTTTGACGTAGTCGTGGATGCCTTTGGTGTCTGGGCGGAAGTAGATTTACCCAACCATTCAAAATCTCTTGCTCATCTTTGTGACTTACTTTCTGGAACAGAAACACGGCTTGTGATTGTTGGAGGAGCGGGAAGCCTTTATGTGAACAAGGAACATACAGTTCAGGTAATGGACGGACCGGATTTTCCTGATATATTCAAACCTCTAGCTTCTGCGCAGGGAAAGGCCCTAGAGAACTTACGAAAAAGGGATGACGTAAAGTGGACTTTTATCAGCCCTGCAGGAGATTTCCGTGCAGATGATCCAAAGACAGGAAAATGGATTTGGGGCGGTGAGGAACTTACTCTAAACAGCAAAGGCGAAAGCATCATCAGCTATGCAGACTACGCCGCGGCTCTTGTAGAAGAAATAACAAAGGGGCATAATATTCAGAAAAGGATATCTTTGGTAAGAGAATAAAAGTTGTATACCAGGGCGGCTTGTTTTTAAGTCACCCTGGGGCAGGGGGAAGTATGAAAATCAGTGTTCGGTTTACAGCAGCCGTGCATACAATTTTGTGTATACAGTATTTTGAAAAAGGCAGTCGCGTCACATCAGATTTTATCTCGGCAAGCACAGGCGTTAATGCTGTAATCATCAGAAAAATTTTGCTTCAGCTTCAAAAAGCAGGACTTGTAGAAACAGCCGTAGGTGTAGGTGGCTCGCATCTGGCAAAGAAGCCTGATGAAATTACGCTTCTTTCCATATACAAAGCAATAAATGAAGGCGAGGAAGAGCGGGAGGTCTTTAACTTTCATCCTAACCCGAATCAAAAGTGTCCTGTAGGAAAAAATATTCATCTGGTTCTTGACCCTGTATTGGAGTCAGCACAGAATGCTATGGAAGAAGAATTGCAAAAAACTACTATTGCAGATTTATTAAGGAAGGTAAGAGAATGACACAAAAGGAACGCAGAATATTTTTAATCCAGTACCTCCTTAGAGAAAACACAAGATTCAATATTGCACAAATTCCTGAAGATGAGGCAGAGCAAAAATACCTTCTCCGTTCATTGGTTAATGTAAGAGAAGCAATTCCTGCAAGCATGGAATTTTTAAAAGTCCAAGACGAATATTTGCAAGAAGAAAACATCCATAGGGGAATCACGGACATTACAGATTTAATGCCTGTAACAGGGAAAGGAAAGGGGGACTTTTACCTTTGGCGGGGTGATATCACTAGATTAAAGGTTGGAGCAATCGTAAATGCTGCTAACAGCGGAATGACAGGCTGCTATCAACCCTGCCATTCCTGCATAGACAACTGCATCCACACTTTTGCAGGGATCCAGCTGCGTGCAGCCTGTGCTGACATTATGAAAAAACAAGGGCATAAAGAAGAAACAGGAAGTGCAAAAATTACAAGGGCTTTCAACTTACCATGTGATTACGTCCTTCACACTGTGGGTCCTATTGTTTACGAAGAGCTCACTCAAAAAGACTGCCAGCTTCTTGCCTCATGTTATACAAGTTGCTTAAATCTGGCAGAAGAAAATGACATTCAGTCAATAGCATTCTGCTGTATTTCCACAGGGGTCTTTCATTTTCCTGCTGACAAAGCCGCGCAAATCGCTGTTTCTACCGTAGAAAAATGGAAGATGAAAAACTCAAGCAAAATGAAAATCATCTTCAATGTTTTCAGCGAAAAAGACGAAGCAATTTACAGGGAGGTCTTAAATGGGAAATCAAATTGAAAATCTCAAAGCTGCAATTTCTGATGCAACTTCAATCATCATCGGGGCTGGAGCAGGTCTTTCAACTTCAGCAGGCTTTACTTATTCCGGAGAACGTTTTGAAAAATATTTTTCCGACTTCCGCGAACGCTACGGTTTTAACGATATGTATACGGGCGGTTTTTACCCTTATGAAACACTTGAAGAACATTGGGCTTATTGGAGCCGTAACATCTTTGTGAACCGCTACATGGACATTCCCAAGAAAGTTTACAGCAACTTGTTTTCACTTGTAAAAGACAAAGATTATTTTGTAATCACAACAAATGTGGACCACTGCTTTCAAAAAGCACTCTTTGACAAAAAGCGCCTTTTCTACACGCAAGGGGACTACGGCTTATTCCAATGCTCTGCTCCTTGCCACGAAAAGACTTATGATAACGCAGAGCAAATCCGTGCAATGTATGATAATCAAAGCAACATGAAAATTCCTACTGAACTGATTCCTCACTGTCCTGTTTGCGGAAAACCAATGAGCATGAACCTACGTTCAGATAATACTTTTGTGCAAGATGAAGGCTGGTACGAGGCTGCAAAACGCTATGAAAATTTCTTAAGCTCACGAAAAGCAGCTGATGACGGAAAAGTTTTATTTCTTGAGCTTGGTGTCGGCGGCAACACCCCCGTCATCATAAAATACCCCTTCTATCAGATGACGGCAAAGAATCCTAACGCAACTTACGCCTGTCTGAACTTAGGTGAAGCTGTCTGCCCCAAAGAAATAAAAGACCGGTCAATCTGTATAAACGCTGATATTGGAAAGGTCTTGGAAGAACTGGTGAAATAAACATCAAAACAAGCCTGTCACCCTGAGCCTGACGAGAAGAATCTGTAGAGATAATGCTACTCAACATGACTTTTGGAAACAAGTCAGAAAAAGTCGTCTGCTTGTTTTACCCTCCAATCATCTGATACATATATACCCAGCCTTCTTGCCACAGTTTGGAGGACTCCCTGCTTAGCATTTCATAGGCGGGAGAGTTGTATATTTTCAAAATGCTGTCATTCAGCGAAAGATGTTCGGAGCGGTTCAGTTCGCCACAGATTTTCGCGACTTTATGCGGGATGAAAAGATGGACATTCTTCTGTGTTACTTGCGGTCGTGTCATTTGAAAACCTCCTCCGATTTCAAGAATCGTAGATAGTGTAACGCTTTTTCCGTGTGAAAGCAAATTTGGTCAACATATTTCCATGTCATCAGTTCTTCGAGCAGTTCGCGCTTGCTCAAAAATCCCGCTTCGTACAAGTTCAGGCTCTCATACACATTGTCGTTCGCAACCGCGCCCATCACGATGTCGAAATCGTAGGTAAAATGAATGTCCTGTCGGTTCGACATAACAAAATCGAGCCATTCCTCATCCGCATAGTGAAACACTTTGCTTTTCAAGTCGGTTGTTTTGAAAATTAAGTTGTCCATTTCAAAAGTCGATACAACTGCTTTCTCGTAATTGAATCTATCTTTTTTTATAAGCGACCATTTCTTTGCCTGGTCAAAATCGGTTGTTGTATAGAATCCGCTCCCAAAATCCATTGAATGTGTTGCATTTAGAATTCTGGGTTCTGAAACTTCGGAAAATCCGCCGTGAAAGATTGTCATTTGCCCGTCCCCGTTTTGATGAAGTCTGCGATTGTCTCCAAAATGT
>CAJOQA010000206.1 GCA_905236465.1 uncultured Treponema sp. | reverse complement strand
CCGTTATCGCAAAGAAAAGCACGGCTCTCTTGATGAGGTTCAGGTTCGCGATTGCGACAGCAAATTCACGTCATATAAGAATCTTGAGGAGCGCCGCCTAGAAATTGTACGCGGTATCTTTGGCCAGAATAAACTTACAGAAAGCCTTTACAAGGCCGTAATGTCCGCAAAAACCCTAACAGAACTTGAAGATTTGTGGGCTCCATTTAAGAAAAAGAAGAAGACACGTGGAATGGTTGCCGCTGAAAAAGGTCTTGAACCCTTGGCAGAAGCCATGCTTGAACTTGATGACAAGGATCTAGAAGCAAAAGCAAAAGAATTCATTAAAACTGACAACGAAGATTCAAGCCTAAACGTAGAAAGTGCAGAAGACGCCCTTAAGGGAGCTATGGACATAATTGCAGAACGTGTTTCACAGGATACAAAGAACCGCGAATCAGTTCATGACCTTTACATGAGCACAGGAACCCTTGAAACTAAGGGAATTGTACCAGAAGGTCAGGATGCAGAGACTGCAGAAAAGACTTCGACCTACAAGATGTACTGGGACTTCAGCGAACCCTTGAACCAGGTAAAGCCCCACCGCATCCTTGCTATCAACCGTGCAGAAAAAGAGGGTGCTCTTGAAGTTACCTTAAATGTTGATATAGAAGCTGCCGTTGCAGACTTGCAGAAAAAGCAAAAAATCAACAACAAGTACCACAAGGAAGCCATAGAAGACGGTGTAGTCCGCCTTTTATCACCTGCCGTATTGCGTGAAATCCGCTCAGATGAATTTGATGAAGCTGATGAGCACGGAATCGGTGTCTTTAGCGAAAACTTAAAGAACCTCCTGATGACCCAGCCTATTAAGGGCACAAGGGTTTTGGGAGTAGACCCTGGTATAAGAACAGGTACAAAATGCGCTGCCCTTGACGAAACAGGAAAATACTTAGACTACTTCCTGATTAAACAGGTTACTGACCCTGATGGCTCTTACAACAATATCCGTGATGCAATTAAAAAGTATAACATTCAGGTTGTTGCCGTAGGAAACGGAACAGGTAGCCCCGAAGTTCAGGCCATTGTTAGCAAAGTTATCAGCGAAAACTACCCAGATGTCCGCTACACTGTTGTAGACGAAAGTGGTGCTTCTGTTTATTCTGCAAGTGACATTGCCCGTGAAGAATTCCCAGACTTAGACCTTACCATAAGGGGAGCAATCAGCATGGGCCGCCGTTTGCAAGACCCACTTGCAGAACTTGTAAAAATTGACCCCAAAGCAATAGGTGTTGGTCTTTACCAGCACGATGTAAACCAGAAAAAACTTAGCGATGCCCTTGATGAAGTTGTAAGTTCTGTTGTAAACAATGTAGGTGTCAATTTAAACACAGCTTCAGCCTCTTTGCTTAAGTATGTGTCTGGAATTAACAGCTCTCTTGCAAAAAAGATTGTAAAGTACCGCGACGACAACGGAAAAATTACCAGCCGTGAAGATTTAAAGAAGGTCAGCGGGCTAGGTCCCAAGGCCTTTGAGCAGTGTGCGGGCTTCTTAAAGATTCCTGAAAGTTCAAATCCCCTTGACAACACTTGGGTTCACCCTGAAAACTATGGGGTAGCAAGTGAAATTCTTCCCTTTGTCCAGAAGAAAGAAAAGATTTCAGCTGATTTAAAGAAACAACTTGAAGAAAAATACGGAATTGGCGAAATCACCATAAATGATATAATTGAAGAGCTGGGAAAGCCTAACCGTGACCCCCGCGATGACTGCCCTGCTCCCATTATGCAAAAGGGTGTCGTTAAGTTTGAAGACCTTAGCCTTGGCATGAAAGTTACCGGTAAAATCAAGAATGTTGTTGACTTTGGTGCCTTTGTTGACATTGGTCTTCATGAGACAGGTCTTATCCATGTAAGCGAGCTTAGCGATTCTTACGTAAGCGATCCAATGGAAGTAGTAAAGGTTGGGGATGTTAAAGACTTTACAATCATCGGCCTAGACGCTGACCGCCGCAGAATTTCCTTAAGCCTTAAGTCCGATGCCGCCAACCGCATACAGCATGAGGGTATGGGTAGCAGCAAAGAAGCTAAGACTGAAGGAAAAAAGAAGATTGTAATAAAAAGAGTAGCTGCAAAGGGCTCTTCTTCTAACCAAGGCTCAAATCAGAAAAGGGAAAGACAATCCTACGGATCTGACGATGGCATGAAGTATAATCCCTTTGCTGTCCTGCTAAATAACAAAAAATAATTGTTTTTCCTAAGTGTCACCCCGAACTAGTTTCGGGGGCTCTTAGGCTATAATATAGTAAAGCTATCTGATACCCTTCTATTTTACCTTAATCTGACCCAAAACCTTCCCTATACTATCATGTATTACCAAATCAGCAAGGGAATCATTTGGGGTTTCACCTTTATTTATTAGCACCAGCTTATCCCCCGTAAATGAGCGGATAAATCCAGCCGCAGGGTAAACGGTCAGCGAAGTTCCCCCTATAATAAGCAGGTCCGCTGACTGCAAGGCCTGCAAGGTTTTACTAATTACGCCTTCATCAAGATTTTCCCCGTAAAGAACAACATCAGGCTTGATTACCGCACCACAAGAGGGGGTAGAGCAAAGGGGTAGTCCGTTTGAATCTTTGTGGCTTACAATATAATCAAAGTCATAAAAGGCATTGCAACGGGGGCAGTGGTTCCTTAAAGTACTGCCGTGCAGCTCCAAAACATTCTTGCTAGCTGCCGCCTGGTGCAACCCGTCAATATTTTGCGTAATCACAGCCTTCAGTTTTCCGGCAGCCTCCAATTCAGCAAGCTTTAAATGAGCTGCATTGGGCTTTATCCCTGAAATCAGGATTTTTTCCCTATAAAAACGGTAAAATTCCTTGGGGTTAGTCCTAAAAAAATCCGCGCTTAGAATTTCTTCAGGCGGATAATCCCACTTTTGGTTATAAAGGCCGTCCACGCTGCGAAAGTCAGGGATGCCACTTTCTGTCGAAACCCCTGCCCCTCCAAAAAAGACAATATTATTCGCATTGTCAATGTATTCCTGTAATTGTTGAATTTGATTTTCCATAATATTAATTATAGCATTCTTTTGCTGAATATGTTTGCATTTTTTTTAAAAGAATAGTATACTCTTTGCATATACACGTGTCGGTCTCACGGGTTTATTCTTCAAGAAAGGTTTTACAAAGATATGTTTTTTTGTATAATAACTAATAAAACTCTAAAAACTGCAAACATGTTACCTTTGCCCTTTGTAGATTTTTTAGTTTTTAAGAGGTTAGTTATGAAAAACACATTTGTAATTTTTTTTGTTTTTGCAGTTGCCGTAACAACTGTCTTCGCAGCCCCTAAGAACAAGAGGGAAAAGCCTGCTGACGGAAGTGTATTTGAAAGCGTGACAGTCTCTTCAACTGATACAAAACCGCTGAATACTCAGGATGAAGGAATAAACAGGGACATCAAGTCTATGTCCGTGACTAATGACGGAAAGTCTGTCGCGGTCACCCTAGAATTCAACGGAACTCCAGCCTTCAAATACAACGACAGGATTGTCATACTTGTGGACAATATCAACATAGGTACGGAAAAGACACTTTTTCCAGACCGCCTTTGGAGGAATCCCGCAACCTATACAACCGCAAAGAGCAGCATAGAATTCAATGGCATTGAGATTGTGGGCCAGGGGATAAAAAGCAACAATATGCGGACAACCGCAAAGTGGAAAAAGGATGATGCCACAGGCATCTACACCCTTGAGGGGGAAGGCAACAGCATAACATACACCTTCAGCCTGATTGGCATAAAGGACAACACCGGTGTTTCTTACCCGACTGACACGCTCAGGCTTGTTGCCATAACATCCGAATACTGGGAAAAGGAAAACCCTAGGCTAAACGGAACCACCCATGTCTGCGATGTTGTGCCGTCAAGTTCTTCTTTGGTCTGGCAGGAAGACACAAAGAATGATTCAATAAAAATTGATTTTAACGGCGGATTGGAAGTTCCCCCGTTAAAGCAAAAATGAGGATGGAGCTTTGGAGAGTTCAGAAAAAAACGTAACTCAAAATGATGTGGCAAAAGAAGCGGGTGTTACCCGTAGCATGGTCAGCTATGTGATAAGCGGAAGCAAGGGTCGGTCTGTTGCCCCGGAAACTCGGCAGAGAATACTAGAGGCAATAGATCGTTTGGGCTACAGGCCCAACAAGGCAGCCCAAGCCCTTCAGCAGGGACGGGATATTTTTGTCCAAAAACAGATTGGAATAGTCCTTTGCAATGCAGATGTTTTCCGCCGCCCCTACTACGCAGAAATAATTCAAGGAATTTATACAGCTGCCCACGAAAACAAATACCACATTCATTTTATCCGTTTTTTTGATGAACTAAAAGATCCCGTTCTCTTTAACGAGCTTATCCATTCAGAAGAAATAGGCGGTCTGATAATGATTTCCACAGACCTTTGCATAAAAAACAGGCAAGATGAAGAGATAATTGAAAGAATCAAGGAAAGAATAAAAAAAATCGTCTGTGTTGAATGGAAGGGACCAGGGCTTTGTAGCATAATTTTTGACAGGCAGGATTCAGCAAAAAAAGCCGCCGACCACTTATTTCTAAAAGGCTATAATTCAATAGCCTATATAGGTCAAAATGATGACAGGATTATGGGGGTAAAGCAGTCGATGCTAGAGCATAACCTGGAACCGCAAAGTCTTTACACTGCCCCAGCCTTTACAATGTCAGCAGGTTATTCAGCTATAAAAGAGATGAGAAAAAAATCCCTTTTGCCCAGGGCCATTATCTGTGGGTCTGACGAAGTTGCAATCGGTGCTCTTTGCTTCCTGAACGAAGAAAAGATAAGTGTTCCTGATTCCGTTGCCCTGATAAGCATAGACAATATAGAAACTTCAGGGTATACAAATCCACCGCTAACTACGATGAATGTTCAAAAGTCAGCAATGGGGGAACGGGCTGTAGAGATGATAGTTAATGGCACTGCTAACCAAGAGCAGGGGGCTGTTTGCATAAGTTTGCCGACAAATCTTGTTATCAGGCAAAGCTGCTAAAAATCAAGGAGAAAACATGACTGCTTTAGGAATATTCCTTTTAGTCCTTGCTTTTTTTTGTATTACAATTGGAATTATAGGCTGCATTATTCCTATTCTTCCAGGAAGCCCCTTTTGCTGGCTAGGACTTTTGCTTGCCCACTTTGCAAAAAACGAACTTATTTCATGGAAACTTTTGATTATAATGGCAGTTGTAACTGTAGTTGTTGAAATAATAAATTCTCTTGTACCCGCTTATTTTACCAAAAAAGTTGGCGGTTCAAAGGCTGGCTCCTGGGGTTCTACAATCGGGGCCTTTGTTGGGGCTTTAACAGGTAACATAATACTGATTTTTTTAGGTCCCTTTATCGGTGCCTTAATAGGCGAACTTATTCACGACAGAAGCGATTTAAATAGGGCTGTGAAATCTGCAACGTATGCTTTTTTGGGTTTCCTGACAGGTACCGGTCTCCGTCTTATCCTAGCCCTTTCTTTCTTAGTCCTTTTAATTAAGGCCCTATTGTAGAAGGCAAAAAAAAGCAGTCTGATTTCTCAAACTGCTTTATGGAGATGACCGGACTTGAACCGGTTACCTCTTGCATGCCATGCAAACGCTCTAGCCAGGTGAGCTACACCCCCATGTTTAGTCTTATTTTAACAAAAAAAACTAAGGAGTGTCAAGATACTTGCGCTTTTTTATTTAATTTTTTTCAAAAGCAGAAAACTTACATAGCTGCTCACAAACCCCACAACCGACGCACTGGGTTTTATCAACAAAGGCCTTTCCTTCCTTAAAGCTCAATGAAGGGCAGCCCAACTTCATGCAGGCCTTGCAACTACGGCATTTTTCAGCATTTACCCTAAGGGGTGGATTGTGCTTTACATATTTTAATAAGGCACAGGGTCTTCTGCTGATTATTACGGAAGGTTCTTTTACCGCAAGCTCTTCTTTTACAGCCTTGTCTGTCTCTTCTAGATTATATGGGTCACAAACCCTAACGCGCTTAATGCCTAATGCTTTGCAAAGAGCTTCTAGGTCTATCTTTCCGGCAGGATCGCCCCTTAGGTTGTAGCCTGTCGTAGGATTTTGCTGATGACCTGTCATTCCTGTTATGGAATTGTCTAAGATAATAACTGTTGAATTACTTTGGTTATAGGCAATTGTCGCAAGCCCCGTCATTCCCGAGTGCATAAAAGTAGAATCCCCAATAACAGCTACAGTTCTGCCTTCAGATTCCCCTAAGTTTGCCTTGTTAAAGCCGTGGGTTGAGCTTATAGAAGCACCCATACATTCAGTTGTATCCATTGCATTTAAAGGAGCAACAGCCCCTAGCGTGTAGCAACCTATGTCTCCCATAACGGTACATTTCTGCTTGCTTAGGGTATAGAAAAGCCCCCTATGCGGACAACCTGAACACATAACAGGGGGGCGGACAGGTAAATCTTCTATGCTTTTGCAACCTTCTCCCTTTGTTATGCCGTAGTCTTTACCCAATTTTTCTGCAATCAAACTTTGAGAAAATTCCCCTACTAGAGGAAAAAGATTCTTACCCTCAACTTTTATTCCCAGCGCCTTTACTAAGCTTTCAATTATGGGGTCAAGCTCTTCTATTACAACTAGGCGGTCAACCTTTGTGGCAAAATCCCTTATCAGTTTTTCTGGAAGTGGCCAGACCATACCCAGTTTTAAGATAGAGGCACGGTTTCCAAAAACTTCCTTTGCATACTGATAGCAGGTACTAGAAGTAATTATTCCAAGATTAAGTGAATCTGTAGCACTTGCCATCTCAAGCCTGTTCAAATCAGAAGTTTCTGCAAATTCAGCAAGTTTTTTTGTCCTTTCTTCTACAAAGGGATGCCGTTTTTTTGCGTTAGCAGGTGCCATTACATACTTTGCCGCATTTTTTACATAGGCTTTTGGCGCTAGTTCAAGTCTTTTGCCTGTTTCAACAAGGCTTTGGGAATGAGAAACACGAGTACACATCTTCAATAAGACCGGAGTGTCAAAGTTCTCTGAAATTTCGAATGCTTTTTTTGTAAAGTACAAGGCTTCTTCTGAATTACTTGGCTCAAGCATTGGCAGTTTTGCGGCTATTGCATAGTGGCGGCTATCCTGCTCGTTCTGCGAAGAATGCATTCCTGGGTCATCGGCAACATTTACTATAAGGCCACCGTTCACCCCCGTATATGACATGGTAAAGAGGGGGTCTGCGGCAACATTCAGGCCGACATGCTTCATGGCACAAAAAGCCCTTCTTCCCGCAAGGCTAGCTCCAAAGGCGGTCTCAAGGGCAACCTTTTCATTTGGTGCCCATTCGCAGTATATTTCTTTGTAGGCCGCAGCTTCTTCTGTAACTTCTGTACTTGGAGTTCCAGGGTAAGAAGATGCAAGTGTGCAGCCAGCTTCATAAAGCCCCCTAGCTATAGCTTTATTTCCCAACATTAGTTCTTTCATTGAAAATCCTCGTGTATATGCTGTGTATTCTGTCTATTATATACCTAAGCAAAATATTTTTCCACCCTCTACAAATACTTGCCTTTTACTGCAATTTTTTATACCTTATTATATAGAAAAATAATTCATAAGGGGACAGCTTTGAAAAAAAAAGATTTAAAACTTTCGCTTCATTATGTTGTGGTGGGTATTATAGGTCTTCTTGTTATTATACTCATATTTTCTTCCTTTTTTATAGTAAATCCAGATGAACAAGCTGTTCTCACCCGTTTTGGCAGGTATAACCAAACATTAGGTCCAGGTCCCCACTTAAAACTTCCCTTTGGAATAGACAAAAAGTATATAGTTCCT
>CAJOQA010000205.1 GCA_905236465.1 uncultured Treponema sp. | reverse complement strand
ATTGCTTTTCCCAGTCTCCCCCGAACTTGTTTGCATAGCCCACTCGCGTTCGTTCAGGGTGACAGGTTGCTTTACAGTGTTAAATCTCCATCCTTTATCCACCCCATTCTTCTGAACAAAAGTCCGAATAGCCAGGTAAGAATTCCTGGAAGAATAAAACTTACCAAAATAAGCCCTGTCCATTCAAGAATTCCAGGATTTATAGCAGCTTCTCCTTGTTTAAGTGCATCTGCAGACGGAGAATACCAGCCTGTAACAAGACCAATTTGCCCTACAAGGCCACAAGTTCCCATCCCTGAAGAAACAGCGGCCCCATTCATTTTCAGCTTGAATATGCAGGTTGAGATAGGGCCCGTTATAGCTGAGGCTAAGATTACAGGAATCCAGATTAGGGGATTTTTTATTATATTGGGCATCTGAAGCATAGAGGTTCCTAAGCCTTGAGAAACAAGACCTCCCCAGCGATTTTCCCTAAAACTCAAAATAGCAAAGCCTATCATGTTAGCACTGCAACCTGCTACAGCTGCCCCTCCGGCTAACCCTGTAAGAGCAAAAGCTGCACAGATTGCTGCAGAACTTATTGGTAGGGTAAGTACAATTCCTGTTATTACGCTGACCAAAATTCCCATTATAAAGGGGTGTAAGTTTGTTGCCCACATTATAAGGTTCCCTATGTAGCTTGCCGCAAGTCCTATCCACTTTGCAAAAAGAACAGAAAGAAGCGCTCCGCAAAGTATGGTAACGAGGGGAGTTACCAAAATATCCACCTTGGTCTTTTTAGAAACTAGAGACCCTACCTCGCAAGCTATAATGGCTATAATAAGGACAGCAAGCGGTCCCCCAGCTTTTCCCAAAATGTTTGCCGCAGAACCCACGGTTGCAAGTGAAAAAAGAACAAGGGCATCCGCTTTTAATGAAAAGCCAATAGCTACTGCCATTGCAGCCCCAACCACGTGGGCATCACTTGCAAAGTTACCTGCATCAACTAAAAAAGTAAAAGCAGGGTTTTCTGCAAGATTTAAGAGAAGCTGCCCCACTGTTTTTATAATAGTTCCAACTAAAAGGGAGGCAAAAAGACCGTGAGCCATTCCCCCTAAAGCATCTATGCAGTATCGTTTTACATATTTGTTCATAAAAACTCCTTGTTCTGCCTATGGTAGCATAAAAATCTATCTTGTCAAAGTACAAGTATATATATATAATAGAATTGTGGGTGAATTATATATAGTTGCAACTCCTATAGGTAACTTAGGGGATATTACTTACAGGGCTTTAGAAACATTAAAATCAGTTGATGTTGTTGCAGCAGAAGATACGCGGCATACTTTAGAGCTCTTAACTCATTTTGAAATCCGTAAGCCAATGGTCAGTTGCAGGGCTCAAAATGAAGAATATGTAGCTAGTAAGATTATAAAAATGCTTGATGAAGGGCAAAAGGTAGCCTACGCAAGCGATGCCGGAACCCCAGGAATAAGTGACCCTGGTGCCGTATTAGCCGGACTTGCAAGAAAAGCTGGTCACAAGGTTGTTCCTATTCCAGGTCCTAGTGCTTTCGCGGCTCTTGCAAGTGTTGCAGGTGCAGGGGGAAAAACACTGATATTTGAAGGCTTCTTGTCTCCCAAGCCTGGTAGAAGAAGAAGCAGACTAAGGGAACTTATGGCGACCGAGGCCGCTATAATAGTATATGAAAGTCCGTTCAGAATAGTAAAACTGCTAGCTGATATTGCAGAGATAGACAGTAACAGAAGAATTGTGGTAGGGCGGGAGCTTACAAAACTTCACGAAGAGATTTCTGACGGTAGCGCAAAGGAAGTCTTTGAGGATTATGCTTCAAGGACCAAGATTTTAGGCGAGTTTGCTGTTTTTATCTCTGGTAATAAAAACACTAAACTTTTAGAAGAAAACACCGATAATTAAGGTAAGGCAGGAAAATACTATGATAATAGACAAGGTTTACGGGTTGAATCCCATTAACAATGTTCAGAACTCTAAGCGCACAGCTTATACAGGCAACAGCAAGGTTGTCTCAGATGAAATAAGCGTGTCTGACGAGGCTAAGGCTATGGCTGATGCATACTATTTGCGTCAGGTTGCTGATGAAACCCCAGATGTCCGCCAAGATTTGGTGGAGCAGGTTAAGCTGAAGATTCAGGATCCTAATTACCTCAATGCTGATACAATTGCAGCTACAGCGGATCGCATCCTCAGTGCTTACGGTCTGTAATACTGGTGGTTCTATAATCTAGCGGCTCGTTGAAAGAAGGCGGAACGTGTGTTTCCGTCTTTTTTTTTACAGGAGAAACTTTTTTATGTCAGATTTTATTTTTAAAATTCAGCCCAACATAATATTGGGTTCCTATACTACAAGCAGGCTTGGGCAGTACATTAAAGAATGGGGCAGTAAATTTATGGTCATAATTGACCCCATACTCAAGCAGGTAGGTACTGCGGAAAAAATAACTAATTCCTTAACAGACCGCAATATAGATTTTTTTACCTTTGATTCTGTTCCTGAAGGCTCAGACACTCAGGTTATATCTGATGCATTAAAACTAGCCCGCGAAGCTCATGTTCACGGTATTGTAGCTGTTGGTGGCGGAAAAGCAATAAATTTAGCAAGGGCAGTGGCCGTTCTGTATAACGAAAGCAAAGAAGTCTATGACTTTTTAGACGGAATTTTACCTACTGCCGCCCCCTTACCCCTTATTTCTGTCCTTACAACTATGAGAGATGCCTTTGTCTTTACCGATAAGGTTCCCGTAATAGATGCAAGGTCTTCAAAAGTGAAAATCCTAAAGAGTCAGGGTTGCATCTGTAAGTTGGTTCTGGTAGATCCCAATCTTACCAGTACCCTCACAGAAAATCAGACAGCTTCCATGGCAATAGAAACCCTTTGCTTTGCTATAGAAGCCTACTTAAGCCAAAAGTCAACCTTCTTTAGCGACATGATAGCAGAAAAAGCAATAGAAGTCTTAGGCTATGCAATGGATGGGTCTCAAACTCTTACGATAACAACTCCGCAAGAAGTCCTCTTTAGCGAAGCAGGTTCTATGGCCTCTTTAGCAGCTGCCTGCAGTTCAACAGGAGCCGGCTCCCTTATATCTCTTTGTGTAAATTCCCGCTATAAGATTTCACGGTCACTTACAGCTTCTATCCTTCTTCCATATATAATAGAAGATGCCGCAAAATTCCGCAGTGACCGGCTTGCAAAAATAGCCCGCATAATAAGGGCTGCTCCGGTAGAAGCAAGCGTTAATGATGCTGTGACGGCTTTGGCAGAATATGTCCGCCAGCATATAGCTAAGGCAGGCCTTCCAGCCCGTCTAAAAGACCTGAATGTTACAATCGAGCAGCTTTCTCTTTGTGCAGAGGATGCCAGCGAGATTGAACTTATAAATAACTTACAGAGGTCAATGACAAGCGATGATCTCTTTGAGCTTATAAAAACTGCATTCTAGGCTTTTTTAAGATGATTGATCCCAACAGGCTTTTTCAGTTAGAAGCAGGGCAAAAAAGGCGAAAGTTAGCCCTTTCCTTTGGTGAGCTTGAGCGCGATATTGCAGGCATTGCAGAGAAGGGAACTGAATACAATTTTACTTCCATGAGCCGTGCTGACTATACAAGGGCCCTTGTCCGCATAGTTTTAGAGGACCCCAAACTGCCCCCTTCGCAAAGTCAAGCCCTAAGAGGACTTCTTGAGGATAAAGACTTTGATGAAAGAAGGGCCTGTAACCTTGCAAGAAATGCCCTTCTTGAAATACTTGGGACTTTTCCAGCTGAATGGGATCTTGTGATAGCCCCACATTCTGCTACTGGTAGCGTAACTGAGCGGAAATTTTTTAAGGGAATTTCTGTTTTTGCAGAGGATATACGGTCTCCTTTTAATCTTGGTTCAATATTTAGGACTGCAGAGGCTATGGGCTGTGAAAAAGTCTATCTTTCTCCCCTGTGTACAAGCCCCGAACAGGCAAAGGCTAAGCGAAGTTCAATGGGCTGCATAGAAACTTTAGGTTATACAAGGGCTTCTTTGGATGACCTGCCAAAAGATGTGCCTGTTTTTGCTTTAGAAACAGGGGGCACCCCCATAAATGAATTTGATTTTCCAAAAGAAGGAATTGTTCTGCTTGGTTCTGAAGAGTTAGGGCTTAGCCCCCAAGCTTTAAAGAGGGCCTCTTACGGCAGGGTTTCTATTACCATGACCGGACTCAAGGCCTCTTTAAATGTGGGGGTAGCCTTTGGCATTTTAATGCAAGCCTGGTTAAGCAGCTTGAATTGAAATCTTTCTTTCTGCGCAGTCAGCTTTGCGGTCTACTGTGATTGTAAGCACCCCATTCTTGAATGTTGCGCTTATAGCTTCAGGATTAATGTCCCGTGGCATGGTGAAAGTTCTCTTAAATTCTGACCTAACTCTTTCATGTAGGAGCCAGTTAATCTTTTTTTCCTCTTTTTCTTCTTCTTTTGCCTTTGCAGACTCAATTGTAAGGATGTTGTCTTTTAAGCTGATTTCAACATCGTCCTGGCTAAGGCCTGGAAGATCCATAGTAAGGATGTAGCTTTTTTGTGTTTCCTGAACATCAGTGTTTGGTACTGCTGACCTACGAGTGTAGTGCTCAGGGAAGAAGCAGTTGTTACCTGTAAAGAATGGATCAAAAATTGAAAGTTCTGTCATATTAATTACCTCCGTGGTCTTGTATGTATTTTTTTGTTAGGATTTATTTTCCTGACACTTAACATATAGCAGAAAGCGTGCCAACTTTTTTTTCTGAAAAAAAAAACTAAGGTCATTCCGAATTCATTTCGGAATCTATGCGTTTTTTTGTGGATAGCCCCTGAACCAAGTTCAGGGGAACGGTACATGTCACTTTAGGGTGACTGCTATTTAATACACAAGTGTGTCATTTTGACTCAGTTTTTTAGCAATAAAAAGAGGGGAAGGAAAATTTATCCAAGCAAAAATCTTAAAAAGTGTGTCATTTTGCCCCATTAAGGTTGTCAGCAAAAAATCCGATAAAAAAGAAAGAATACGGGTGGGTAAATGAATAAAGATTTTTTTGAAAAAGAAAAGCTTATTCCCCTTTCTTGCGGGGCAGGGCTTTTTATTATGGCAGCGGTATTTTGCATATCTATACTGCTAGGACTTTTTGACTTTGGCACTGTAAGCCCAAGTGAGCGTAGCCTTTTGTCCTCTTTTGGTCACTTCCTGGTAGGGGCTTACGGAATATGCAGCCTTTTAATACCGGTTTTTTTCTTTGTCGCGGGCTTTTTCTTTTTTGCCTCAAATTGGTCTGTTCAGCGGTCCTTTTGTCTTCTGATAAGCGTGTTTCCCTTTTTTACTCTTGTCTTTGCAGAAAAGTTGGTCAGATCCACTTTAAAAGATGACTTAGGAGCCATTGCCGCTGTAAAGACTATCATTTTTTTAGCTATAGCAGTTTTTTTGGTAGCAATAGAATATCTTGTAGCCTTAGTTTTGGCAGGAAACCTAAAGAAAAAGGATGAAAATGAAAAGTTCTCATATAGTCAGGGGGATTTTTCTGCTGATGACCTTGAAAATTTTGCAAAATCAGAGAAAAAGGTAGAAAATGAGGATTTAGAATTTGAAGAGAATTTTTCTGCTGCCCCCTCTCCGGAACCTTCATCAGAAAGCGAAGATACCCTTGAAGACGAGGATATCGATATAGAAGAAAATGATGACTATGATTTTGAAGAGCCGATAGATATTGTAGATATAGAAAAAATTGAGGCAGAGGAAAAGGCTGAAGAAAGAAAAGCGACCGCCGCCTTAGTGTATGTTACTGACTCTGAAAATGCAAAAGATGTTGAGGAGACACCTGTAAAAAGGGTTATCGTTGCAGATGATTCTGGTAAGCCTATTTCTTTCAGGGACTTTAAGAAAGACGAATATGTTCCCAAAATTGTAAATGAAGGAACTTTTGTTTCTTCCAATGATTTTGATGAGCCCTTTATAGACGATACTTTAGACACCTCCACAGAAGCTGCACTTGCAGAACCTGCCCTTTCTCCTGAGCAACCCCTCGTTAGCCAGAATAGCCCTCTTGCAGAACAAGTCGCTTCTCCCGAGACAGCCCCTGTTAGCCAAGAGATTCCACTTGTAGAGCCTGTCGCTTCTCCTGAGCCACCACTTGTTAGTCAAGCGACCCCAGTAGCAGAGCCTCCGCTTGCTAGTCAGAACACGTCTTACTTACCAAAGTCAGAGCCTATAAGTGCACCGGTTAGCGAAAAGCAGAAAAGTTCTGATATCTTAGCCGCAGCAGACCAGGCACTTGAAAAAAGCCGTAACAGCGAATCTGTTGCCATTTTTGGTGGCTTAGACCAAATCTTTGCCCGCTTGGCAAATGATGCAAAATCCGAGGTAGAAAGCGAAGAAGGCGAAAGTTCTGAACCCGAACCAGAACCAGAACCAGAACCGGCAGTAGCCCCCCTGGCCCCTGCAAAGATTGTGGGAAACCTTGCTGCCCGTATGGATAGCGCAGAAAGCGAAAGCGACATTGACGACTTGGACAAGATGTTTGATGCCTCTATTACAGATGAAGGGGAAGAAAAGGGGGAAAAACTTCAGGATTCAGATAGTGAAAACGAAGATTCTCCTGATGAAGAATCAGAAGATGAAAGTGACGATACCTTTTTAATAGATTCAGCAAATTCATCTGATGACACTTTTGTAGATGACGAAAGTGATAGTCCTTCCCAAGACGGCACTGAAGAAGGCGAAGATGATGAATTTGATTTAGTAGAAGATGATGAATCTGAGACAGACACTGTTTCAGAAGACGAAGTTGAAAGTGCCAGGCAAAGTGTAAGTCAGCTTTCCTCTAGAAATGGCGGGGCCACAGCCTTTGTTGCAGACGATAATGGCAGTCACCCCATAGATCTGCCTCCTGAACGAAAAAGGCCTGCCGGTCCCTATAAAATCTCAAGCGAACTTTTAACTGCATACGATGCAAACCCCTACTGGATAATTGATGATGAAACACAGGCGGCGGCAAGGTCCCTTGAAGCCACATTAAATGAGTTTAAGATTAAGGCCGATGTTACAGGAATCCGCAAGGGGCCTGTAGTTACGATGTTTGAAATGTTACCTGCCCCAGGTGTAAAACTGAGCCGCATTGTAGCCCTGCAGGACAACATAGCCTTACGGCTTGCCGCCTCATCAGTGCGCATGATAGCGCCTATTCCTGGTAAGCGGGCAGTTGGCATTGAAGTTCCAAACAAGAACAGGGCAATAGTCTCATTCCGTGAATGTATTGAGCAAGACCGGCCTGAATGGAAAAAGATGGGTGTTCCAGTTATTTTGGGTAAGGACATACAGGGTGAGACACAAATCATAGACTTGGTTAAAACTCCCCACCTCTTAATCGCTGGTTCAACTGGTGCCGGTAAATCTGTCTGCGTTAACTCAATGATACTTTCCATACTCTACAAGCGCAGTCCCGATCAGGTTAAGATGATTTTAATAGACCCTAAAATTGTAGAGCTTAAACTTTACAATGACATACCCCACTTGCTTACTCCTGTTATAACGGAACCAAAAAGAGCCATGCAGTCCCTGCAGTACTGTCTTTGCGAAATGGAACGCCGTTACGCCTTGCTTGATGGCATGGGTGTCCGCGATATTTCTACCTATAACAAAAAGATAGAGGACAAGCACATCTGCACGGAAAAACTTCCCTACCTGATTGTTGTAATAGATGAGTTTGCAGACCTCATGGCTACAACCGGTAAGCAGCTAGAAGGCGTTCTTGCCCGCCTAGCAGCAATGAGTCGTGCAGTTGGCATTCATTTAGTACTTGCAACTCAGCGTCCTTCAATAGATGTTATCACTGGTCTTATTAAGGCCAACATCCCAAGCCGCATAGCCTTTATGGTTGCAAGTAAAACAGACAGCCGTATTATCATTGACCAGACTGGCGCTGAAAAGCTTTTGGGTAAGGGGGACATGCTTTATGCTTCTGCAACCGACCCCTTCCCAATCCGCATTCAGGGAACCTTTGTAAGTGACCAAGAAGTTGAGAATGTCGTGAACGCCGTAAAGGAATGGGGTGAGCCTGAATACATTGACGATGAAATCTTTGTTGACGATGACGATGAGGAAGGCGGAGATTCAATGGACCTTATGAATCCGGACGGAGAAGACCCCCTTTACGATAAAGCCTTGGACATTGTAGTTCAAGCGGGAAAAGCATCCGCTTCTTACATTCAAAGAAGGCTTAAAATTGGTTACAATAGGGCAGCTCGCCTTGTTGAAGAAATGGAGGAGCGTGGAATAGTTGGCCCTGCAAATGGCAGTAAACCCCGCGAGGTTATACACATTCCTTAATATGCAGTTTTAGAGGCTTCATATATTTAATTACTTTAAGAAAACTTAAAAAGGAGATTTTCTTTGAAAAAAAACATAAGTCTTTTACTTACCTTAACTTTTGCATTTTTCGTTCTTGCACTTCCTGCCCTTGCCTCTGGAAAAAAGGACGAAAGTCTTCTAGTGCCTCCTCCAGAATTTGACCTGCCTGCCCAGCCTGGTGTAAGTATTCAAGATTCTGATGTAAACATTGGGCAAACTGAAGCTGTTCCCGCTACAGTTTTAGAAATAGGGCGGCAAAATGTTACTTATGCAAAAAAAATGCCAGAAGGAAATCCCCTTGAATTTGAAGAAGTATGGGCTTATGTTTTAGATGGCAGAGAGAACCAGTGGAATCCTTCTATGCCAATTACAGACCTTTGCTACTTTAGCGCAGATGTAAATGCTTACGGCGAAATAAATTCAGTGCCTAACCCAAAGAAAATAAAGGGCTTTAACGGCAGACTGCATCTAGTTTTTACCGTTACGGGGCGGGCCTTAACCCACTTTTCTATAAGTCCCAAATACGATGTGCGCAAGGGAATCCTTGATGTAATAGAGCGGGAAAGTAAACGTTATGACGGCATACAAATTGACTTTGAAAATGTTCCTGCCCGCGATAGTGCAAACTTTATAAGTTTTTTACAAGAAATTCGTAACCGTATAGGGGAAGAAAAAATGCTAACAGTAGCGCTTGCAGCTCGTACCCGAACTATAGCAGATGATATTTACCCTTACGAAAAAATTGAACCCATAGTTGATAGAATAATTGTTATGGCTTACGATGAGCACTGGTCTGGCAGTAAGCCAGGCCCTGTCGCAAGTATGGACTGGTGTCGCCGTGTTGCGGACTATTGCGTAAAAGTTCTACCTAAGCGCAAAATTGTCATGGGCCTTCCCTTTTACGGCAGGTCTTGGCAAGACCAGAACTACGGCACTGCCTGGGTCTACAAGAGCATCAACCGCATACTAGGCGAAGAGGGCATTTCAAATGTTGAGCGCAAAGAGGGCATCCCCTATTTTCAATTTACCGCACAAGTCAATGTTACTGGCTACTTTGACGACACCTATTCCCTTGTGGAGCGTAGCCGCATGTACAAGGACAAGGGAGTCCGCAAAGTAGGCTTCTGGCGGGTAGGGCAGGAAGACTTAGACTTCTGGTCCTGGCTAAAGATTTCAGAATAGCCTAACCTGTCACCCCGAACTCGTTTCGGGGTCTCCCGTTAGTTTTCAGACAATCTCTCCACACTTATAACAAAAAGATATTCGTTTTATACAAGTCTTTTTCTTGCCAAATTATATTTTTGCGTGTTAAAATAATAGGGTTAAATTTCCACATGCTTACGGCCCTTGTCATGTTTAGGCATAGCCGAAATATCACATTCTTATTTATGGAGGGAAAATGAAACGTTCACACGCACTTTCTGCCCTGTGTTTTTCTGCAGGCCTTTTTATCTTTGTTTCCTGTCCTGGGGCTGAATCAGTCTTAAATAACCTGTTTGGCGGGGATGTCCCCTCTTCAGAAGCAGATCTGACCTATTCTGAAAGCGATCTTGCTTGGAACTTAGGGGATTCTACCAGCATAAGTATTTCAGGGGTCTTGGGCAAAGAGATAGTCTTTGTAAACTACAACAACACGGCCTATTCCAACCCTAACGGTGGCAGCTCAAACTATACAATTCCTGCTTCTTCCACCCGGGTTCTGCAGAGTGCCACCGGCATCTCTACTTCTTATTCAAACAGCAGATCTGTTGTTGCTGCAGAAGAATTTTCTGTTGACTCTGATAACCTTTCTCTTAGCGGAATAAAACATTTTGTGCCAAAAGAAGATTTTTCTTCCATGATAAAAAGCTCCTCCGCCTCTCGCGCAATAAGTGGTGTCAGCTTGACAGCCTCTACCACAAGCAACGCTTCTGTTGTGAGTAGTTTTACTGTGGGTACTTCGACTAAAAAAATATATGTTGACAACGATGTTAACCTAAGCACCTACGCCCTTAAAACTGCAACCCTGCAAGCCATAGGTTATGCTTCGGATACAAGTTCCTCTTACACTTACGGGACTTCAAGTTCTTATGGAGATCCTATCTGCCTTGTTTGGGTAGTTGAAGACTGTCTGTCTACAGATTCTTCTTCCGGTAAGCAGGTAACACAGGCCCTTGCAGAAGACGTTGCTTCAAAGTTTGCAAAGCTCTACTACCACGAGCGGGATGT
>CAJOQA010000204.1 GCA_905236465.1 uncultured Treponema sp. | reverse complement strand
ATAAACATAATTTTCTTTTCTAAGCTTCTCAAAATCTTGGATGCCAATAGGCAGAAATCTTTCTTCCATGAATGATATTATAGCACATAGGTGGAGGATTAGCTAGGGGGAGGCTGGGATAAATCTAGAAGGATTATAGGGGGAGAAATAAAAATTAAAAGAGGTTAATATTGTTGTTCTAGTTTTATATGTTTAAATAACTGTATTATAATTGTATACATACAGATAAAAAACTGACAATCACAACTTTTTGTTAAATAATGGTGCAGATTTTATCCGCAGTATTCTTCCAGGTGAAATCATGGGTTACTTTTCGGAACGAATTCTCTACAGCAACATGACGGAACTCCTCCTTGTCGCAGGCAACAAGGAGCTTTTTTACAATTTCTTCAGGCTTTGCACTTTTGCTCAAGAGAATACCGTATTCCCTGGTACTTTATTCTGCTTGATAAAAAGCATAATAAATGTATGGGTTAATACATAGAAGACTGCTGCTGCAAAAGCAATTCCTTCTATATTGTGCAACACATAGAAATGTTCCCTGACCATTTTTAAACGGCTATAGGAGATACTTGAGGGATGTCTTCTATAGAGGGCGAGTACTTTTTTTATTCCCATAGCCTTCTTTGATTTTTTAAGGGCAGCAAGAAAAAGAGAGAAGTCATCCCCGTTACCATTTTTGCTGCCCTGCACTAAGCCAAGGCATTCCCTGTCGTACATGACGGTCAGGCAGCCGGGCCAGTTATGCAAAAGGTTCTTTTTGTATGTCAGCGTACTGATTACCCGAGCCCTTACGCCTAAAGGTTGTGAGGAAGAGTCAATCCATTCGTATTCGGAAAAAGAAAAGTCGCATCTATGGTCCTGCATAAATGCAAGCTGGACATCAAGCTTTTGGGGTAACCAAATGTCATCTGAATCCAAGAAGGCTATATACCGTCCGCCTGCCATGCCGATTGCAAGGTTACGTGAAAAGCAGGCCCCTTTGTTTTCTTCATTCCTAAAAACTTTGATTCTGGAATCTTTTTTTGCATATTCTGTTGCAATTGCATAGCTCTTGTCTGTTGAGCAGTCATCGACTATGAGCATCTCCCAGCTGCTGTAGGTCTGACTCAGAACACTTTCGATTGTTTCTGAAAGATACTTCCCTGAATTATAGCAGGGGGTAATGATTGAGACTGTAACTTGTGTGTTCATATTATGGAGAAGAGAAATTTATGAAAGTGTGCTAAAGTATTTTCTTTATGAATGTCCCGAATGCCTTTGCTGACCGCTTAAGGTCATTAAAGTCGGTGAGTCCTACGCAAAGCCGGTGCAGGATATAGCGGGGACGAAGATAATATTTCTTCAGGGCATGATTGCAAAAGTCAACCATCTCCTTTGCAGAAAGATTCGGCAGCTCTAAGACAGAATTATAGGAGCCGTCCTCAAGACAGTAGTCATCATAATCCTTTGCGGTGATATAGCCTTGCCTCTTGTTATACTCATAGGCTTCCGTTCCTGGATATGGGATGAGCGGAAAGAACTGGGCTGTATCTGTGTTCAGCTTAATTGCAAGACGTAGAGTTTCCTGCATTGTTTCTTTAGTCTCTCCCTGATTGCCCACCATGTAGCAGGCGTGTATTAGAAGCCCTGCCTTCTTTGCGTTCCTTACATAAGGAAGGTATTGGTCTATCTTTGTTCCCTTCTTTATGTTGTCAAGGATCTGCTGGCTGCCACTTTCAATGCCAGGAATTAAAAGACGGCAACCAGCCCTCTTCATAAGCTTCATTGTATCAAGGTCAAGTGTGTTAACCCTTGCATTACAAAGCCACCGAAGCCTTTTGTTCAGTTTTTTTTCAATAAGGAGTTGGCATATTTTTTTGATGCGGTCCTTGTTTATCGTAAAGGTATCGTCCTCAATCACGACTTCTTTTACGTCCTTGAAGTTTTTTGCGATGTACTCAAATTCCTCCGCCACATTTTCCGCAGACCGTGCCCTATAGCGGTGACCATGCATGGTCTGGGGGTAGACGCAGAAGTTGCAACGGCAGGGGCAGCCGCGCCCTGTAAAAATCTGGATGCTAGGGTATGTAGCGGCTGTGAAGAAATAATCCCTTTCGTCAAGGTACTCTTTTATGAAGGAGGAAGCGAAAGGGATATCGTCCATAGCTTCAATCGGTGGCATTGCAGGCGTATGGAAGAATGTAGCTCCCTTTTTAAGGCAAAGCCCCCGTACGCCTGCTACATCCATTCCCTGTTCAAGTGCGCCAGCAAGCTCATTTACCGTGTAGTCGTACTCACCTATGGCGACGGCATCAGGGCGACTGTCATAAGAAAGTGTCTCTTCTGCTACAGCAGTGGGATGTGTTCCGACAAGAAGGACAAAAGAATTCTTATAAAGGTCCTTCAGCATTGCTCCGAAACTTACATCGCTTTTTATAGATGGTGTGCTTGTATCCAAAACGAACAGTATTCTTTCTTCCGTGCCTGCCTTGTGCTGTATGATTTCCAATGATTTTGAGACATCAAGTCTCTTTGCTGGTGCATCGAGGAAGTCCACAGTGTGCCCATTTTTTTTACAGTAGGCAGCCGCATAGATAAGCCACAAAGGATAGTACAAAGCCCCGCTTGCCGTTATTGCAGGGCTACGGGATTCCCTGGAAAACTTTCCGTACTCACTCTTAAAAGGTGGGTTTATAAATATTATGTGCATTGAGTTTTTTCCGTGTTCTTTTTATCTATATTTACCAAAGTCCAATTCTGCAACTTGATGTGTAGTTCTTTGGTGTTCAGGGGGTAATTTCATGTAATCTCCAAAGAGGTCAGTTAGAAATTCATGATATTTTTTTATAGTCATAAAAGTATCGTCTTCAAACTGAATTTCTGTAAAATCATCAAAGAGATAACTTTTTCTCAGTTCCCTTGGAATTCCGTAACGACCACACAAGTAACATTTTGTGTTCGTATGTTTTTTGTTGAGTTTATAAGGATAGTTTAGGATACGCTTTCTCAAGTATTTTTTCGGAACAAAGAAAAAGAATATTTTCATCATGTTTGCTATAAAACGCTGGAATTTTGTAAGACCATTGTGATATCCATTTTTCTTTGCATAAAGAATTACTAGAAACTGAAGTCTCCAATAATAGAGGAAGGCCAAAAACTTATTGTCATATATTGTATCATAAGGAATAACATCAACGAAAAATCCTGTTTCCCCAAGGGTCTTTGGTTGCTGCTCGCTCCTGTAATTTGTGCCGTTCAGTACTACCTTACTAAAAAAAATACCAAGTTTCTCGTTATGCTGAAGGCATTGAAGTGAAAACTCATCTTTTAACTCTTTGGGTGCAATCTCTATGAACCTTTCATAGTCTTCTCGTAGCATTGCTATGTCTATGTCATCATCCCAAGGGATAAAGCCTTTGTGCCTTACGGCTCCTATAAGGGTTCCTCCTGTAAGAAAATATTTTATTCCGTTTTTATCGCATATCCTCTTTATTTCTTTCAGTATTGAAAGTGCTAGAAGCTGGACTTTTCTAAGTTCTTCATCTGTCAATACTCTCATTTTCCATACTCCTGATAAGTCTTTTATATGCTTCTATAAGTCCGATTGTGGGTTTCCAACCAAGAGAAGATAATTTATCTATGTTAAGGTTAAGGTTAAGGTTAAGGTTCGGAGCATATTCTGCTGGAATTCCCTGTATGTCAAATTCAAGCTTTATGGAATTCTTAGAAATATTTTCAACAATCATCCTTGCTGTTTCTCTTATTGTTGTAAATGTTTCAGGATTTGCTGCTGTATACGTTTGTCCGCACTTTCCCTTCAGAAGAACTGTAAGTATCGCTGTGATGGCATCAGAGGAATATATAATTGGGCGTTTGGTATTACCTTCTGTTTTAAGTACAATGTTTCTGCCTTCAAGTACGCAACGGGCAAAATAAGCTGCCACACGGCTGTCGTTATAATCTATGCCAGCTCCTAAAGTTTGGGCAAGACGTACACTTTTTACATCAAGACCATATTCTGAAGTATAGCAAGCACAAAGGTTTTCGCACATCCTTTTGCTTTCCATGTAACTTGAACGAGGGGTTGTTATGTCTATGTATCCAAGATCTTCTTCACAGACTTCTCCTCTTCCGTCTGTAATTCCAAAGGCTTCCATGCTTGAAAGGTAGACAAATGATTTTACTTTTTTTTCCTTTGCAAGATTTAACATATTCATTGTGCCATTCACTGCTATATCGATTGTCTCAACTGCATGGTTTATGAAGTCTTTTGATGAAGTAATGCTTGCACCATGTATGATATAGTCAATGTCACAGTCAAAGTGAGGTAGGGCAAGGACATCCCCGTATTTAAACTTAATACGATTTTCATCTGTAGCCTCTGCAAAGACTTTAGAAACTTTTTCCTTGTTTCTTACAAGACCATGAAGTTTTATTCCATAGTTTTCTTTCTGATTCATATAATCTAAAAAAAGTAGAATTTGCGAGCCTAGAAGCCCTGTTGCTCCAGTAACTAATACAGACTTATTCTTTAGGGATGAAAAGTCATAATCTTCTGCGATTTTTTCAAAATCTTTCTTAAGTATTTCATTCATTATTTTGTTTCCAATTCTACATACCAAAAATTTGGCTATTTTCCCGAACTTCATATAGGGCCTTGAATGTGTAGAAGTCTGAGGGAGTTGTAATTTTTATGTTGTCGAAATTTCCTGTAACTGTGTATAGGTCTTTTCCATATAACTTCATAAGACTTGCGCTGTCTATTACATTCTGTCGCCCATCGCTTATTGCCTGTTTGTGGACATCAAGGAGTTCTCCTAGGAAAAAACACTGTGGTGCCCTTGCGTGATAGCAGTGCGATCTGTCTGTTATTCCATTAATCTTTCCACCGTCTTGGGTAACGATTGTCTCTATTGCTGGAACGACTGTAATGCCTGATCCGTGTTTCTTTACTGATTCTATGCAGGCAGATATCACCTCTTCATTTATAAAAGGACGAACTCCGTCATGCACAAGCACAATGTCCTTCCTGTCAGCGAATTCAGCCATTGCGCACAACCCCTTGTAGATAGACTCCTGTCCAGTTTCTCCTCCAGGAACAACCTTTCTTACTTTGTCTATGCCGAATTTATCCAACAGTTTTTCAAGATAGGAAATCCAATCTGAAATACAGGCAATCACAATATTGTTAATATCCCTATGATTTTGAAAATTTTCCAAAGTGTATATAATCAATTCCTTTCCGTAAAACTGAAGGAACTGTTTTGGGCGACTTTTGCTATTCATTCGTTCACCAAAACCACCTGCAAAAATCAATGCATTGTTCATTTCTTATTTAACCTCCGCCGCAATCATCCATCTTAATAGAAGTCTTAAAAAGCCCCTGT
>CAJOQA010000203.1 GCA_905236465.1 uncultured Treponema sp. | reverse complement strand
CGCATTTCTGATTTAGACCGTGCGGCCCCCCATGGAACAGGACACATAAAGGCTGGCCTGAACTATGCAATGAGCCTTTACAACATTGTGGATGCCCACAAGTGCGGTTACGCAGAAAACATGTACACAGACCCTGCGACACACACTTATATAGAAGAAACTGGAGGAGCAAATATTCTTTTTGTTACAAAGGATAAAAAACTTGTTACTCCAAAATCATCGTCAATACTCCCCTCTATAACAAGAAGGTCTTTGGTTCAGGTTGCAAAAGATTATCTGCATCTAGAAGTTGAAGAGCGGCAGGTGAACAAAAGCGAGCTGAAGGATTTTGTTGAATGTGGACTTTGCGGAACAGCAGCTGTAATTTCACCTATTGGCGAAATTGATGACCACGGAGAAAAAATTCTGCTGCCTTCTGGAATGGAAGAGTCAGGTCCAGTTCTTCATGAACTTAGGGAAACCCTAACAGGAATCCAGATGGGCACACAAGAAGCACCTAAGGGTTGGATTTACGAGATAAAATAAAAGCTGATTATTAAGTTACGGCTTAGGAAGTCTCTAAAAAAAAGAGGCTTCCTACAAGGATTTTTATATGGCTTGGTACTTTAAGGCAAAAAGAAGAATATTTGAAATAATCCAAAGCAGCAAAAAAAACGATATAGAAAGCAAAATCTTTGATATAAGCTTAATAATACTGATACTGTTAAACGTCTGTCTGATTATTGCAGACACCTTTACCTTGCCAGAAAAGTATAAGGAAATATCGGCTTACGCAGAGCTTATTACTGTGATAATCTTTACGGTGGAATATGTGCTAAGGATTATCACCGCCGACTTACTCTACCCAGACAAAAATCCCATTGTTGCAAGAATAAGATACATCTTTTCTTTTCTAGCCCTGATTGACCTTATGGCGATTCTCCCCTTCTACTTACCCTTTGTGTTTTCCATGGATCTTAGGGTTTTACGGATGGTCAAAATCACGAGGCTTTTTAGGGTATTCAAAATAAACAGATATACAGATGCTTTTTCTTCAATACTAAAAGTCTTTAAGAACAAAAAGAATGAACTCTTGTCATCTTTCTTTATAGTTCTCCTTTTGATGGTGGTAGCATCAGTCTTAATGTTTGGTGTAGAAAACAAGGCCCAGCCAGAAGTATTCAGAAATGCCTTTGATGCCTTGTGGTGGGCCCTGATAACACTGACAACAGTAGGTTATGGGGACATTTACCCCATAACAGTTTTAGGAAAAATCTTAGGCTCAATAATCGCAATCTTAGGAATAGGACTTGTGGCCGTTCCGACCGGTATAATTTCGGCCGGCTTTGTAGAAAGCATGAATCATGAAAAAGAACAGGAAAAAGAATCTGATGAAATTAAATACTGCCCCTACTGTGGTAAAAGAATAAAGAGAGGATAAAAAACTGAATTACTCCTTGTAATTATTATAAAAAACTATATCCTCTTGTTAAGAGGAGTTATCATGGAAATCGGCGAAGGAAAATTACAAGATTTATTGAACCAAAGACAAAAATACATAAAATCCAATACAGACATTATTACTTCAGGAATCGCATTAGCTAGTTATATAGTAACAATGGTTTTTGCTTTTGTAGGTATGGAAAAAATTCCTACCTATGCCCTTATTATAGGTTTTATGATGTTGATTTTCTATATAGTCTGAATTTCGAGTTTAGTTGAGAATTTACAAAACGGTCTGTCTCAGCAAATATGACAAAAACTTATCACCATATTTTTTACTCAGAAGGCTGCGCAACGACTGCACGCCAAGCTACGGTCATACGGTCCAAAATCTATGAATTACAGTTGCTGAACCGCATGACACTTATTAGAACACAAACATAGCTAATATTGAACAAGTGTTACGCTAGTTTATTAAGTTCAGATACTTTTTAACCAAGCGGTTGTAATCTGCTCTCGCTGGTGAAATATCCCCGCGATATTGTTTGCTATATATAACTTCATCATGATTATACCATACAGTAACACGAAAATCTCCATGCGAAGTTATGCTTATAGTTATTAATTCATATGTTGCTGTAGCAATCTCTGTTTCCTCATATTTGTGATTTTCTAATCGATAGGTATTAAAAAGCCTTTCAGCTTCTTTTTTTTTAAACTGTTTCCACCAACTCTCATCAAATTCAGATTGTAAACTAGAATCAATATATACAATATATTTTTCTGAACTTCCATGCCCATGTTGAATAGATATAGAAGCTTTTTTATAAGCAAAAAGGGGCAATACAAAAACCGAAAGTGTCAATATTAAAAGTATTTTCCTTTTCATATCCTTATTCTCCTTCTCTCATATACCATTTTTTATTGGAACCAGGTTTGTTTTCTTTTATGCCTTTACAAGAAAGTAAGCATTTAGTTACAAAAATAAGCAAGATAAAAATGCAAATTGGGCTTATAATTTTAAGACAACCAATTTTAAGCCAAACAAATATAACAGGAGGAAAAATGTTACATAATAGGAGGATAAAATGAAAAACTACAAGCAGTCCTGCAATAATTGTCAAAATTATTGATGTACAAGTTGTAACAGAAGTTACAGAATAGTCAAAAGCCTT
>CAJOQA010000202.1 GCA_905236465.1 uncultured Treponema sp. | reverse complement strand
GCCTTCAACAATGGCTGTTTTTCCAACACCAGGCTCACCTAACAAAATAGGATTATTCTTGGTCCTTCTGCTTAGAATCTGAATTACCCTCTGAATCTCCCTATCCCTTCCAACTACAGGGTCAGCATCTTCGTCACGGGCTTCTTCGGTTAAATCGCGGCTAAACTGGGCCAAAACAGTTCCAATTTTTGCACTTTTATGCTGAGAGCCCCCATCTGACATGATAGGAACCTGCCCAACCTTATCTTCGTCGATTTTGGCAGAAGAAGGAACCTTATGCTCTACTTCAATAACAACCTGCCTAGCCTGCTCTAAGGTAATTCCCGCTTTCTTAAAATATGCCTGCATAAGGGATGCAGGTTCACCAATTGCAGCTAAAAGAATGTGTTCTGTTCCAACATAATCGCAACGCAAAAAACGGGACTCTGCAGAAGCAGCATCAAGTAAAGTCTGTAGCCGCTGAGATTGAGGCAAATCATAAAGTTCAAGGGTAGGAAGCCTTGCGCTCATATTCTGTTCTATAGAAAGCTGTAGGGTAAGAACGTTAATTCGTAAAGCCTTTAACGCAATATATCCAAGTCCGTCAGCTGATTTAAGCATAGCTAAAAGAATGTGCTCAACATCAAGGCTTTTACTGCCAAGACTATAAGCTTCATCTGGTCCTAATGCAATAATAAGCCTTTGGGCCCGGGGGGATAATCCTTTTACCATAATTTAAACACCTCCTATAATCTGAATTTTTTGAAATGCTTCTTGCAAAATGAGGGCCCTAAGCCTTTCATTTTTCATCACAGTAGTTTCTATATCTTTTTCAAAGGTCAGGGAACCATTCTTTAAGACATATTCAAGGTGAGCTTCTTGAATTCTATACAAAAGCGCATACAAGTCGCTGTCACTTGCCCCTTCAAGAAAACCAATGTCAAGTCCCCACTTCACACCACCAATAATATCTACAGCTTCTCTTAAAGGCATAAAAATAGAAGCCCTTGCTAAGGCTAAGGCCCTGCAGATATGGTTTTTTACAAAACTCTTCATATTTTCCTTGCAGTTATTGCGGGCATTTCTTTCAGTTTCTGTTATTTTTTTCACAGCAGAAGCAATCTGGGCCAACTGATCAAATTCAGTTCCTGTTTGGCTATTAATAGAAGAAATATCATAATAATAGCCCAATGCGGCACCCCCACCCGAAGCAGAGCCATAAGAGGCAGTTAGGGAAAGCTCAAGGGCTGTAAGTTCTGTTGCTAAGCGGGAAATCTTTTTTTCAGCTGCAAGGGAAGGAAGATGCAACCTAGCAAAAAGCTTCATACCGCTACCGGCATCTTCTACCCGAGATGTTAAGTAGCCAAAATCATAGCTTGCGGCAAACTGTAACTTCTTTTGCAGGCCACTATCAATATCTTTTGCTAAACGGATAGCTTCATCAAAATTCATCCCAGGAGCAAACGCTGCCAGGTTTACATGGTCAATAATATTCACAGTACAAGAGACCCTGCCATCAGTTCGCAAAATAACCCCTGAATCTTTAAAAGAAGGGGCTTTTACATCCAACGCTTCTAAAACACCCCGTTCCTGTAAAATTCTGCCACTAAGTTCATCTAAACGGTTTACCGCTATAGCTTGAAAGTCTTCCCCATCCTCAAAATGATTGAAGGCATCAAAAACTAGGGATTGTATCCGCTCACCATCGCCCCCCTTTAATTTTGAGGGAAAGGGAAAATTTGCCAAGTTTCTAGAAAGCTTTACCTTTGTAGCAAGCACTACATCATTTTCATAGCCGGAACAGGCATACCAGGTATCATGTTCACTCACTACCAGAATCCTCCCCGTCAGCAACAGCGCTATTTTCCAAAGCCTTTAAGTAGTCACGGTACATAGCGGCCTTTTCATAGTCCTCATGGGCCACAGCATCGTCCATTTTGTTTTGTAAAGCAACCCTGTCATTTAAAACAGAGTGAACTGTAGAAAGGCGTTCTGGCATGGAACCTGTGTAAAAAGAAGAAATTCCCTTGTCATTGAGTATTTTTCTTATATCAGCCTTAAAAATTGCATAACATTCAGGGCAACCTACAATTTTGCTTTTGCGGATTGAAGCTATGCTTGTTCCGCAAACGGGACACATCCTGGAATTATCAGCAATAATTTTTTTAGAAACATTTGCAATCTCTTTAAAAAGCTCCCCAATAGAGGATTCTATACTCTTGGGATTAGGGCTTATTCCCCTTTCCATAGCACATTCCATGCAGATATTAATCTTACGTTTCTGACCATTGCTGTCAACCTGCTCTAAAAAAATAACGGCATCTCTTTCATTGCAAAAATCACAAACCATAATAACCCCTAAAAAAACAAACTAACTTATATATTCTATCACTTTTTACATCTTTCGCAAAGTATCAAGAGGCTTTCCCCTACCAGCTTTTATTGCCGGAAAAGCAGAAACCGCGATTGAAAGCAAAAGCGTTCCCAAGGCAATTATTAAAAGTTCCTTAAAAGGAATTGAAACAGGAATTTCTTGCAGGTAATAGGCAGGATCTAAAAGGTGAATAGCATTTATGGAGTGGCTGTTACCCCTTACTATAAAAAGAAGGCATTGCAGAAAAATATTTACAATTTTTTCCATAAAATGAATAAGAAAATTTATATTTACGGATGCAAGTAAGCCCAAAGGAAGCCCGATTATAAGTCCGCCAAGACCTGCAGCTGAACCTGCAAGCAAAAAGGCCCAGGTAATTCCCAAAGGAGAAGCGCCGACACTTTTTAGTATTGCTATTTCCTTTCTTCTTTCCATAACAATCATAATCAAAGCAGAACTTATATTGACTGAAGCCACAAGAACTATAAGAAGCATAATAAGCAGTAAAAGTATTTTTGTGGAGGCAAAGTTTTCATACTGAGAAGCATTGAGTTCATTCCACATGTAGACATAGGAAGCTGGTATCTCTGGGTTGTCAGAAAGCCCATATAAGTCATCTTGGACGCGGTCCTTTATAATCTGTAGCTGGGGGGAAAAAGAATCTGCGGTAGAAAGTGAAAAAATAATACTTGAAGACGACAGTGAAAGTGATGAAAAAGCTGTCTGCAAGGGGATGAAGAGCCAAAGGGCATCCAGTTCCTGATAGCCACAAGAAACAATACCAGTGACGGTAAAAGATAAAACTTTTGGAACTATGCGACCTGCCGAAGACTGGTTTACACAGATTACTTTTACACTATCCCCGCAGTGGAGACCTAGCAATTCAGATATTTTCTTACCAATTACGGCATTATTTTCTTCGCTTAGGTTAAAAGAGCCTTCCACCAGGGAAAAAAGAGATGAAAAGCTGCTGTTGGATTCAAAAATATCACTTTGGACTGCCCTGATAAAAGCCCCTGACCTTGCGCTTTTCCCTGCGGCTAGGGCTGTAGCTTGAATCTCGGGGTAGACATTTTCTACTCCGTCAATATTTGATAGCCTTCTTGAAAGGTAGAGGGCATCTTCATACGTGTCAACATAGCCTTCTGAGCTTATGACAACGCTTATATCCTGACTAGAAAGACCTATCATACGGCCTGTAATTCCTTCAATCATTCCCTGACTTATGACAAGAACTGCAACAAGGGGTATAAGGCTCACTCCAATACAAAGCATCGCCCCAATAAGACTTTTTTGCCCGTTACTCTTTTGCGAGCTAGACTTACGGGGGAAAAGCAAGCGGCAGGCATACAGTAAACTAGACTTCATTGTCATAGGCTTATATCCTTCGCTAGGGCTCCGTCCTTTATAAAGTAGCGTATATCACCTTTAGAAGCTATATTCATATCATGGGTAACCAAAATCAAAGTCTTTTTGTAGCGTTCAGCCATTGAAAAAAGCAAATCGCCAATCAGCAAGGCATTGGCAGGGTCTAAATTTCCTGTAGGCTCATCTGCAAGAATGAGTTCTGGATTATTTATAAGGCAACGGGCTACAGCAACCCTTTGCCGCTCTCCACCAGAAAGTTCAGAGGGCAAGTGATTCATGCGATCAGAAAGGCCTACGTCGCAAAGTAAGCTTTCTGCTTTTTGCATTGCTTCTTTTTTTGACCTACCTGCCATATAAGAAGGAAGAAAAACATTTTCTAAAGCAGTAAAATCCTTTAGCAGATAGTGGAACTGAAAGACTAAGCCCAAAAACTTTTGCCTATAGGCCGTAAGTTCATCCTCTGTCATAGAAGAGATAAGGGCCCCATCGACTTCTACAGAGCCAGAGCTTGCAGTATCAAGTCCACCAATTATATTAAGCAAGGTGGATTTTCCGCTGCCACTTTTTCCAACTATAACGCACTTGCTGCCCTCTTTTACTTTCATATTTAAATTCTTAAGGATTGTAAGCCGTTCGCTTTCTGTAATATAAGTCTTTTCCAAATTTTTTACGCTAACTATAGTCTTATCAGTCATCACGCAAAACCTCCGAAACAGTCAATTTTAAAATCTGCCTGCCTGCCGCCCAAGATGCCACAAGAGAAGAAAAAATTCCAAAGAAAAATATCGCCGCAGCTTCGCTAAATACTACACGGGCAGGAATATTGGCATATATTCTGAACATTGGGTTTTCTTGTAAGTAAGGAGCTAGTTGCGGATTTATAAGCATCTGTATAAAATACGAAAAATAATACTGCCCCTTTGACAAGAGCATAAAAACATTGCCTATATTGACACACAAAAACAAGCCCAAAATAAAACCTGGCAGAGCTCCGGTAAGACCAGTTACAAGCCCCTTCACAATAAAAACAGACTGAACTTCCTTTGCTTTAGCTCCAAGTGCTGTGAGAACTGCTATATCTTCACGCCGTTCGTAAACCATGCGCCTCATTCCATTATAAATATTTACCGCAACAACAACAAAAATCAGAAGGACCATTAGCATCAGCATATTTTTCTCAACCCTAAGGGCTCCAAAAAAAGTCCTATTGTAATGTCTCCAACTTTCAGCAGAGGCTTCAGGAAAATCTTCTTTTAAATTACTTATAAAAATTGCATCCCGCTGCGAATCCTTAAGTTTTACCCCATAAATAAGAGAGGCGGAACTTCCAAAATTCTTTTTCCCTGATTTTAAGCTTATAAATGAATAGGAAGAATTTATGTCAGCATAATTTGAATAAAAAATACCGGTCACAGTAAATTTCCTATCCTTAGAAAAAAGACTGACATCGCTTGAACCGCTTAGGGCAAAAATGGAGACTTCAGAGCCTACACGAGCGCCCAAAGCACGGGCTAAATCGCAACCTAAAACAATAAAGTCATCTTCTGATAAATCAAAGGAACCTGAAATAATACGGGCCTGATTGCAAAAACCGGCATCTGTTTCATAAATATCCTCTGAAACAGCCCTAACAAGTGCAGCGCTATCTCGCCCAAAAGAACCGACCATCAAACCTTGCGCCTCATAAAAAGGGAGTACTGTCTTTACTGCATAAGGGCCGGTTTGTTTTTGGTTACACCAGGAAAGAAAGGTATCTTCATCCCTTACATTTTCAACACGAACATGACAAGATGAGATTTCCATTATGGCATCAATGAATTCCATTTGAAAACCATTCATAACGCTGATAACTACAAGAAGGGCCATAACACCAAAGCCAACCCCTAAAGAAGCAAGGGCTGATGTTACCGCAGTTCTCCCCTTACGGTCCACTTTGCTGAATCTTTTTGAAACAAAATATATCCACTTAAGAGATGCAGAGCTAAAAGGAAGTGCCATCTAAAAAACTCTCCTATTTTCTTCGTTATTATCTTTATAAATAATTTCTTCCACTTTTATTCCATTCTCAAAAAAAGATTTTACAGAAATTCCCTCTTCAAAAAAAACTTCTTCTGTATAATCCTCCTCATCAGAATAAGAAACTTTCATTCGTAATTTTCCATCTTCATAAAAATCATAGTCAGGAAAGGAGGATTTTTCAGTATATGAAAAAACATTTTTCCTACTTGCCTGAGCATCCTTTTTTTTTCCTCTGCGGAGGGGGTCCGATACCTTAAAGTATACGATTTCTTCTTCTTCTAAAAGTTTTTTTTCCTCATTGTATCTACAATTCCTTTTTTTAAAAAGAATATTTTTTTCTCCCTCTTCCCCTTCGTTTTTATAGTAAGAAAAAGAAAAAGGATTTCCTTTTTCATCATAAAGAACTTTTATTGTTTCCTTATTTTTAAAATCTTCTTCAACCATGCTGATTGGACTTATTTTATTTTCCTTTTCAACTTGTTTTGAATAAGCAAACGTTTTTCTGTTCAACATTACTGCTGCAGCGGAAGTAGAAGCATTTTTCCACAAAACTTTTTCTTTTAGCCTATACAACTCATCATATAAAGAAACTGAAAAAGAATCCTTATTCACCTTTACGATAGAAGGGCCAAGGGTAAAAACTTCCTGAGGACAAAATATTTCATCATCAAATTCAAAAAGCCTAAGCCTTTTTTGACTGTCAAAATACTGGACCTCTACAAGATTTTTTCCTTCATCAGTTTCCCCATCCAAAGCTGAGGGAAGATTTATTTCAAATAAGTCACTGTAATCGTACAAACTTAAAAAGTTTTTTATCTCCCTGCACACATCTTCTTTTGCTTCTTGCGTTAAAGAAAGAGGCCCCGTAACAGTAGAAATCAAATCAGCTTGATAACTGTTAAATGAGGGAAAAAGCAAATAAAAAGAAAAAAACAGGGCATCAAAATTCAAAAAGAACTCCGGAACTATAAGCCAAGAAAATCATCAAGATATTTTTCTTTGTCAAGAAGGGCAATATCAGGATACTTTTCACCGGTACAAACAAAAGCAAAAGGAAGGGACAATTCTTTTCCTATAGAAATAAGGGCTCCTCCTTTGGCAGTAGAATCATATTTTGTAAGGATAACAGCATCAAGCCCTACAGCTTCGTGAAAAACTTCAGCCTGTCTTAAAGCATTTTGCCCTGTAGTCGCATCCACAACTAAAATCTTTTTGTAGCAGCCTTCATCAGCCTTAGAAGAAGCAACACGGTCAATTTTTTTCAGTTCGTTAACAAGGTTTTCCTTATTATGCAACCTGCCGGCTGTATCGGCAATAACAAGCCCCCCGCCACCTGCCCTACAAGCATCACAGGCATCGAAAACAACAGAAGAAGGGTCACTTCCCATCTGATGCTTAACAACCCGTATTCCAAGCCTTTCCCCATGCATAGAAAGTTGGTCTACAGCGGCTGCCCTAAAGGTATCTGAAGCTGCCATAATAACATTTATCTTTTTGTCTGCATAATATTTTGCAATCTTAGCGGCAGAAGTTGTTTTTCCTACCCCGTTAACACCCAAAACCATCCAAACATTCACTTTTTTGTCTTCTACGCCAAGCTCAACACCCCTTACATAGGGGAGCAACATATTCTTCAATGCGGCAGTAGTCTTAGAAGCTTCGCTGATTTTTTCATCCCTACACTTTTTTTGCAGGTTATCCACAAATTCCACAGCGGTCTTTGCCCCTATATCACCTTCAATAAGGGCATCAGTTAAATCATCAAAAAAAGAATCATCTTGAATCTTATGTTTTCCAAAGAGAGACTTCAACTTTTCTGCAAAAGGAATCTTTGCCATATAAACTCCACAACACAAAGGATACTTTTAGAGGTGTCTCTTATACTAACACTTTACGTTTAGAAATTCAAGGATAAAACTACCTTGCTTTTTTAGCATTTGCCGGTAAGACGGAAGAAGAAGCCCTTAGGTATCTTACAAGCTCAAAAACAAAAAAGCCTCCTGCCACAAGGGAAACCCCTGTACAAACTAAGCGACGGTGATTCCACTTATTAACCTCGTCAGCTTCTACGTAACCGTTATAAAAACCGTTTAAGTTATTCATATAAATGCCTGTAGAAGCAAAAGTAAAGGGAAGAGTCAAAAGCAAAGCTGTATAGCCCCTGTATGCCCACTTTCGCCTTTTATCTATAAGTTCTTCCTTATCCCTTATATCGGGTGAAACTGTAAGTTTTGCCCCATCGGATTGCAAAGACTCTTTTATGTAAAAAAAACCGCCTGCAACTTTGTCACCATCTTCATTGTCAGCCTCGGAATCAAGCAAAAACTGTCCTAAAACACTCATTCCGTTAATTCCGACATTAATTGACGGCAAAGCCTCATCGCTTTTTTCAAAGGCCATTCCGTTAACAAAAAATTGCCCCGCCATAGGTTCTTTTAACGACAAGGAAAAAGTACCTGTCACCTCTTTTTGCAGGGGAACATGCACATAGAAAAAGGGAACTCCTTCAAATGAATACGTTGCCTCCCCAATAGCATAGCCATCAGACAACACTTCTATTGTATGCACACCAGAAGGGATGTAGGCACTTTTTTTGTCAAGTTCCGTAACTACGCCATCAATTAAAACCTTTGCATTTTCCTCTGCCTCTACAGGGGAAATATCAAAATAAAGCTGGATTGGCATTGAATTTGCAATCTCGGGAATAATGCGGCGGGCAAGGTTTCTTGCCAAAAGAAGGGGTTCGTCTAGGGAACCAACCTCCGTAATACAAGACTGAACCTTACCGGCAGGATAAATGCGTAATTCTAGGGTAACAGAAATGTAGCGACCATATTTACTGACACTAGCACATAAAAGCCCGTTTATGTTCTCAGTCCAAGCAGCCTTTGCATATTCTCTGCTGTCAAGACCCGCTAAAAGAACATTCTCTGAAGGGGTAAACAAAAGAGCAGACGAATCCTTATACAAAGAAATTATCTCGTTTTTAGGCCTGTCAACAAGATTTTCCTCATCCTTTGGAAAAAGGAAAAGTTTTTTTAAAGGCACAAAGGGAAGAAAATCTTTTTTCTCATTTTCTCCCTCTTCCCTTGCCCTTATTCTCTCTTCAACTTCTTTATCTGCCTTTTTTGACTTTTCAAGGTTTTCATCTATTTGACTATTGATTTCCTCGATTTTTTTTTCCTGACTTGCAATCTTTTTTTTAAGCTTTCTCTCGCTCATGTGCGAAAGGTACAGGCTATCCCTCACCTTTATCTCTTTTGAAAGCTGCAAAAATAAGGAAAGCCTTTCAGTAAGAAGCTTTTCCTGCGTCCTCTCCAACATCTCTTTATCAGTCGGCATTCTTGCGGAACCAGAAACAATCTGCTCCAAAATAAGAGATGGCAACATAGATAAAATTTCAGAATCGGAACTTTGCTTTTCTACATCTGCAGAAGACAAAGCAAAAGTAAATTTCGTTGCCCCCAAAACCCATTTTTCTGCAAAAGAAGTCAGGTTAAAGAGGCATAAAATCAGGATACAAGCACAACTTAGACGGCATAAGCGCATCTAAGCATCGTCTCCCAAATCATCCGAATCATCAGAAAGAGGCATTCCCTTCCACTTTGCAGAAAGAAAAGAATCTAGAAATCCGTCTAAGTCACCATCCATAACAGCTTGAATATTACCTACAGAATACTTTGTCCTGTGGTCCTTTACCATAGTATAAGGCTGGAAAACATAGGAGCGTATTTGGCTTCCAAAAGAAATATCCTTCTTTTCCCCCGCAAACTTAGAGTTTTCTTTTTCCTTTTCCTGCTTGTAATACTCATATAGCCTTGACCGGAGTATGCTCATTGCAGTAGCACGGTTCATAAGCTGAGACCTTTCGCTTTCGCACTGAACGACAATTCCAGTTGGAATATGGGTAAAACGTACGGCAGATTCTGTTTTATTGACATGCTGCCCACCCTTACCGCCAGCACGGAAAGTATCAACCCTAAGATCTTTAGGGTCAATCTTTACCTCAATGCTGTCATCAAGGACAGGAAAAACATAGACAGAAGCAAAGGAGGTATGGCGCCTAGCGTTTGCGTCAAAGGGACTGATTCTGACAAGGCGGTGAACCCCTGCCTCCCCCTTTGTATAGCCATAAACATAGGGGCCTGAAATCTTCATGTTTATAGACTTTAGCCCCCCTTCTACTTCTTCCTGAGATAAAACTTCACACGTATAGCCATGCCGTTCAGACCACCTTTGATACATGCGGCTTAGCATAAAAGTCCAGTCACAGGCTTCCGTTCCCCCTGCCCCTGCATGAACAGAAAGGAAGCAGTCATTTTTATCCACTTCATCGCTCAAAAGATTAAGGATGCTTTGATGCTCATACTCTGCCTTAGTTTTCTCAAGGATTTCCTTTACTTCTTTTTCTAAGTCCTGATCCCCCTCTTCCATGCCAAGTTCATAAAGGGTCTGTAAATCCTCAATGTCTTTTTTTAGCTGAACCCAAGGGTCAATCCGTCCTTTTAGCATTTTTATGTCATTCATAACCTTGCTGGCCTTATCATTGTCTTCCCAAAAGCCAGGGGTCTGAGTGAGGGCTTCTTTTTCTGCTATTTTTTTATTGATTTCATCAGGGTCAAAGACGCCCCCAAACATCAAAAATATCTTCTTTTAGCTGTTCAATTGGTTCCTTAAAATCTTCTAACATAAATACCTCTTTTATTATTGTATGCCTATTTTTTGTTTACTGTTCTTGGTTTTGCCCCTACATTTACCGGCCTAACCTTTTTTTCAGAAGGAGCAGGTTTCGGGGCAGACGAATTCAGCACACACCTTCTCCATTTTTTTTCTTTAAGCTCCGTTATAACGAATTTACCTTCAAGCGGATACTGATAGATGCGAACATTATCATAATAGTCCGTATACCGGTCTATTTCCTTCTTGATGTCCGTAAGTTCAGCTTCAGAAATCTTAGAATTTTCCCAACAAGTCTTTTGAACTTTCATAAAACCTGACTGAGTTAAAAGATTTACAATGTTACGGGCACTATCCATGCTACCTGGTTCTAATACTATTGAAACGAACATATTGTATAGCATAAAACAAAGTTACTATCTTGTCAAACCGTTAATTTTATATCATTATATAAGTATGAAAAAAATACTATTTTTTTGCATTTTTCCACTTATCTGCCTGCTAGTCCAGGCAAAAGAAGCTGCAAAGCCAATAGCAACAGATATAACGGCCGCTCCTTTTTCTTCAAATAAAATTGTTGTTTCATGGACACTGCCTGCAAAGACAAAAGATTACTATATAAGTCAGTTGCTTCTATACAGAAGCACAAAACCGATTGTAAATTATTCAGAACTTACTAAACTTACCCCCTTAGCAAGGCTTTCATATAATTCAGTTTCCTACACAGATACCCTCACTGATTATAAGACCTACTTTTATGCTGTTATCTCAATCATAAAAAAGGGGGACTTTGAGAATTACACTAATGAATCAAAATCTGAAGAAGAACTGTATTACGATGAAGAATTAGATGGTAAGAAAGAAGTCAATCAAGAAGCTAAATTATACCTGCTTATTTTGCCAGGTGTAAATGCAACCGTAAAGGGCTGCAGGGTCACAGGGGTAAAAAGCCTGCACAAGCAACCAGAACAGGAAAATGAAAAGGCTAAGGAATATACCGACGGAACTTTACGAGAACAACCCCTTCCATATCTTGACATAGACGAAAAGGATTCTAATAAGAAAAAGCCCAAAATAAAAAGTTCTACAGAGGAACAGGCCCTTACCCTCCTACGACCTGAACGCCAAAAAAAGGAAGGAACAGAAATTCTAGACCCCTACATTTTCCAAGAGGATATAAAAAGCCCTGCTGGCGGAGATGATTACTTGCTTTTTGAAGTTCTAAAAGGAGCATTCATAAAACAAGACTATAAAAAGGCCATAGATGACATTAAGATTTTTTTAGCACAGAATAGAAGCAAAAGTGTTACAGACCGCGCTAACTTCTACCTAGGAGAAGCCTACTATTTTTGTGCCATGTACCCTCAAGCGTTAAACCAGTTCTTAATGCTTGAGGAGACATACACAGTTCTTTCACGCAAGTGGTCAAAAAGCACACTTGATTTATACACAATCCCGCCTTCACCAGCCCATTAAGCCTACTTTTACAGAATATTCTGAATCATATGGATTAACCGTGATTCTTTTGCGGGAGTCTTTAAATCTTCCTTTATAGATTCCCGCTCTGCATTTTCTGCGGCATCAGTTGCCGGCTGTCCATCCTTATCAGCAGCAGGGCGGGTATCAGTCACTGCGTTTCCTTCTTGTGTTTGGGCCTGACTTTGGTCATCCGGTAACTTAACAAGTATAATCTCATCATTTGCATTTAAAGTATCATAGAAGCCCTTCTTTTTAAAAGTACCCTCTGAAATTTCTTCATCTGCAACAGAAATCGTAAAGGTTCCCAACAAATCCTTGCTATTGTAGTACACACCAGTTCCAGAATCCGCCGTAACAATCTTGCCCTTTTTTACTACATCAAATTCAGCCCCAGGAACAAGGCCGTCACTTTTACCCAAGTCTACAAGAAGTGTCCCCGACTTATTCTTAAGAACCTTTCCCCTGATTGGTAAAATATCAAGGACAGCCTGCCTAAAGCGGCGCAAAGAAGCGGAAACACGGTCATTTCCAGTCCTATAGATTTTTATTTCCGTAGTTTTTGTGCCTGTCCTGCCAGAATAAAGCGTTGCATTTAAAGCAAAAGACCGGTCTGTTTCTTCAATACTGATTAAAGCAAAGTAATCCCGCCCCTGTGTACGGGCTAAGCGGAAGGCCTCCGCATAACCAGAAACAGAAGTTGACTGGACATTCACTGATGTAGAGGGAATTCCATTGAACAAAGACTTTGCAGCAAGGGCAACAACCCGCTCTGCATCAGGGTGAATCATCTGAACAGGAGCCTGCTCATAGTAGATACCGATATTCCACCTAACCTTGTCAAGATAGAAGGGGTCAATTTCCCACTTATGAGAAAGATTGTCTTCCATAAGGCTTTCTAAAGCCTCTACAGTATCATCATTTTTTACCTCAAGGGAAGAGCGCTTTGACTTGTCAGCAGAAGAATGGTTTTCCTTTATAAACTTAAGCTGATTTAAATAAAGTTCATAAAAGCCATCGCGCTCTAGCATGTCGGCAAAGGCCTGTCTAGCTCTTTTGTTTAAAGGATCTATACTTAAAGCCTTTTGATATTCATAACGTTCACTTGGACCGTTAAAATTAAGTTTATATTCAGCAGCTTTTTCGATATGGTATTTTGCCCAAACAGATCGGCGGCTATCTTCTACCTCAAGAATTTGGGCGGCAAGCTGCTCTAGGGCAAAGCGCATAATCTCATCTAAGGGATCTATAGAAAGCCCTGTATTAAATGTCTCAAGAGCCTGCATAGAATTTCCTAAGTTCATTTGGGAAAGCCCTTTCAAATACCAAGCAGAACTTAAATCCCTTTTACGCCCTATACGGAATTCGCATAAATCAATAACCTCACCATAGCGACCCTGAGTATAAAGAATCTGGGACAAAAGTTCATAGGCACGATCGTAATTACCGTTTATTTGGACAGAGCTCCTTGCCCTTTTTTCAGCTTCAACTAAATCCCCCCTACTCGCTGCAAGATATGCGGCCAAGTAGTGAACTTCAGCTTCCCCTGAATGGTATTCCAAAGCCTGATTTACATAACGTTCGGCAACGTCATTTTTTCCCTCTTCTGCTGTTACCAAAGCTAAACTAAGCAAAGCCTTCCGGTTATTTGAATCCCTCTTTAGGGCATCCAAGTACCTACGCTCAGCTGCTTTTAAACTTCCATTATATAAGTCAATTTCAGCAAGACCGAAACGGGCATTTACATCATTGGGGTACTTTCTTAAAACTGTATTAAAAGTAGCACTTGCCTCATCGATTTTTCCCAAAGAGATAAGGGCTAACCCTTTTAAATTCTGAACATCGCTTAAATTCCTTGAATACTTAGCGGCAGTATCCGCATACTCAACAGTAAGGTCATATTCACCTAAACTAAATGTACACAAGGCTAGGTTGTACCAGGCATCTCCGTACTGGGGGTTTACCTGCAAAGATTCCTGATATGCCTCTATAGCAGAATAATAGTCCCCTCTTTCTTGAAAAGCCTTAGCTTTTGAAAAAAGAGAGACTGCGGATGCCGAAGTCTTTTTTTGAGCAAAGCTAAAAGAAGAAAGCAAAAAAAGGCAAGATAGCAAACAAAATGATTTTAAATTATATTTCATAAATCCTCCCGAATAATTCAAGTGCAAAGTCAGCTTGAAAATTTATTTTTCACCCTTGCCCTCATTATTTTTTCGTAAAATTACTTTAATAACATTAACTTTATGACCTTCCATTTCTTGGACTATAAAATCATAGTCATTCCAGGAAACTTTTTCAAATTTTACAGGTATCCGGCCAAACAAATCAAAAACAAAACCTCCCAAGGTATCAAAATTTTCAGTTGGCAGGGGGGCACCCAAAGAAGAAACGGTTTCATTTAAATCTTCTAGGCCAACCCTGGCATCACAAAGCCAAACATTATTGGCTAAGGGGGTTATGTCAGCCCTTTCCTTGTCAAATTCATCCTGAATGTCACCGACAATTTCTTCTATTATATCTTCCATGCAGACAATTCCGCTTATACCGCCATATTCGTCTATTGCAAAGGCAATATGAATATGCCTTCGCTTAAATTCCCTAAGTAAACTGTCTATACGCTTGCTTTCGGGAACAAAATAAGCCTTACGAATTATTTTTTCAAGATTTATCTCTTCATGGCGGGAAAAAGCTGCTATAAGATCCTTTACATATAAAACACCAACAACATTATCAATAGAGGCCGTATAAACTGGAAAACGAGAATGTCCGCTTTGCGTAACTTTTTTAAGAAGCTCTTCTTGAGGGGTTCCGAGCGCAATGAAATCAACATCAATACGAGGAACCATAACTTCCTTTACTGTAGTTTGTGAAAGGTCTTTCACCCCCTCAATCATATCTTTTACTTCTTCTTCAAGGACCTGCTGCTGCGTCTGACTAGCATCCCCCTTTGAAGAAGCATCTTCTTTTTTTTCTTTTCTAAATCTAAACAAAGCCATAATATTTATCCTATAAGAACATCTTTCTCAAATTTTTGCAAGATGTCCTTCTGAATTTTTAGCATTTCACATTCAGGCTCTTTCCCTTCTTCAACATGCTCATCCCCATGATCTAAGCCATTTAAATGAAGAAGTCCGTGTACAAGAAGACGTTTTAGCTCATTATTTTCAGTTACTTTAAAATACTCTGAGTTTTTAGGCAGGGTATCAAGACTTATTACAATATCACCTGCACAAAGCCAAGTTTTTCCCTCTTCATCAGTATACTCTTCCCCATCCTCAAAGGATAAAACATCTGTAGGGCTATCGATGTTACGATACTGCTTATTTAAATCCTGAATAAAAGAATCAGAGCAAAATAAAACAGAGATTTCTTGCCCATCATAAGAAGCTTCCTGACAGGCTTTTTCCATAAACGGACCTATATTCTTTAACCAGGAAGGTTCTTCTAAACCTTCTTCAACTGAAACTAAAATTCTGTTAGGCATTTTCTTTTTCCTTATCTCCTTCTTCCTTTTCTTCTTTTTCAGCAGAAGGATTTTTCTCGCTTTTGCCGGTATCAGGGTCTTTTTGCTCTGGATACTTAATGCGGCTATGGTAGTAACCTGCTAAAATTTGGACAAAAGCTGAATGAATTATATTTAATTCCTTAAAGGTTAAATTACAATTATCTAGTTGCCTTGCATTAACTTTTGCATCCATAAGTTCTTGTGTAAACTTGTCAATCCTAGAAACAGAAGGGTTATCCAAAGAACGGCAAGCAGCTTCTACAGTATCAGCTAGCATTACAACAGCACTTTCCTTGGACGTAGGCGGATTTCCATTATAAGAATAATCTGCGGGATTCACATTCGGGTCTTTTTCCTTTGCAGAATTATAGAAGTATGAAATAACCTGATTACCATGATGCTCAGCAATAATGTCAAGAACCCTGTCGGGAAGCCTAAGGGCCCGTGCCTTTTCCAGTCCATTTTTAACGTGGCTACGTATAATACTCACAGATAAAGAAGGCTTTATTTCATTATGGATATTACTTCCTGTCTGATTTTCAGTAAAATATTCAGGGTTATCCATTTTACCAATATCATGGTAATAAGCACCCACCCGGGCAAGTAAGCCATTTGCTCCTATATCTGAGCAGGCAGCTTCTGCTAAATGGGCAACCATAACAGAATGGCTATAAGTTCCAGTAGCATTAAGTTGCAGCTTTTTTAAGGTTGGGGTACTTAAATCATTTAAATCCATAAGGCGGAATACCGAAGCAGTATTTAAGAGTAATTCAATAGGAGTTATAAAACCAAGGCATAAAATTGCAGAAATAAAACCATTGAAGGCAACTCCGGGCAAGAGGAAGAACAAATCTGCTGCAACAGAATTAAAAATAATCTTAATAATTATTAAAAAAACAATATTCAGTAGGCACTGAACAAAAGAAGCTACAAGCATATCTATGCGCCGCGATATTTTTTTCACAATGCGAGAAGCGGCAAGTGTTGACGACAAAAGATAAAAAAATGGCAGTAGGGGGGATTCACACACATTCAAAACTGAAAATGAAATTAAAAAAGAAAAATAAACGGCATTTCTTTGGCTAAAGAGTATGGCTATCAAGTAGGTGAAAAAAATTCCAGGTGTAAGAACTGCTATCATCATATTTGAAGGAAAAGATGAAAGCTTGGTACTAAAAATGGCAAAAGCATACGTTACAAGGAAAAAGACGCTCCCCGTAATTTGTTCTTTAAGCTTTATCTTATACCCAAGGCAAGTCTCTCCGTACAGGAAAAAGTACAAGGCTCCTATAAGCATCAGGTACAAGAGGCTGTTGGCAAAGGCCCTGTAATCGATATAAACAGGAGATTCAGCTAAAACTCTGAGTTTTGCATATTCATCTTCCGTAATCATAAAACCTTTTCGGATAATGCGTTCACCCTTTGTTATTGAAATAGGATTTTCAGTAGTTGCAGGTAACGATTTTCCTGCAATGATAGTTTTATCCGCAACCTGCCCTACTTCATAGGAATCTATTGAATAGGAAGAAACAGAAGCCATTGTTGCAACCCTTACAAAAGCAAAGGCTGTGGCAACAATAAAAGTACAGAGAAAAACAATCAGCGAAGGCCAATTTTCCTTTACATACGATTGAGATACATAAAAAATCTGCTGAAAAAGGTTTTTCCTTTCACTATTCTTGTCTTTTTTCATTTTCATAAGCCTGAATTATTTGTTTTACAAGTCCGTTGCGAACAACATCCTGCCCTGTCAACTCCTTTATTGCAATGCCAGGAACAGATGACAAAACTTTTACAGCATGAACAAGCCCAGAAGTAACCTTCTTTGGCAAGTCTATCTGAGTTATATCACCTGTTACAAAGACCTTTGAATTCTCACCCATCCGAGTAAGAAACATTTTCATCTGCTCAGGAGTTGTATTTTGTGCTTCATCAAGAATAATAATACTGTCGCTCAAGGTCCTGCCCCGCATATAAGCGAG
>CAJOQA010000201.1 GCA_905236465.1 uncultured Treponema sp. | reverse complement strand
TTTATTCCTATTGGTTCAAGTTTTGGAACAACTGTCTTGCAACATTTCAGATGTTTGCAATCTCAGGATCAATCTCTTTTGTTCTAGGTCTTGTTTTTGGCCTTATGCTGATTGTTTTTAAAAAGGATGGAATAAAAGAAAATAGGATTATTTATTCTATTATAAGCACGGTTATAAATCTTTTTAGATCCATTCCCTTTGTAATACTCTTAGTTTTTTTAATTCCTTTTACCCGAAGCCTTATGGGAACTGCTATAGGCGTAAAGGGTGCGATTGTTCCGTTGATATTTGGAACTGTTCCCTTCTTTTCAAGACAGGTAGAAACTGCGCTTGAAAATGTAAGTCAGGGAAAAATAGAAGCCGCAAGAAGCATGGGGAGTGGCTCTTGGGGAATAATATTCAGGGTTTACTTGCATGAGTCTGTCCCTGAACTTATTCGGGTTACAACGATTACTGCCATCTCATTGGTCGGGCTGACTACAATGGCTGGGGCAGTAGGCGCTGGCGGGCTCGGTGACTTCGCAATTAATTATGGTCAGGGATTAAACCATCAGGATATCATCTACGCCTGTATTGTAATTTTACTGCTTTTTATTTGCTTAATTCAGTTCCTTGGCTCTTTTCTAGCAAAGAAAACCACAAATAGGGAACTGTTAAAAAAATAGTGGAGGTAAATATGAAAAACTCAAAAAAAATTTTTGTACTTGCGCTTTCTTCGCTTGTACTTTTTTCATTTGCTTTTGCAAAAAAGACAAAAGACGTAAAGGTAAAGATTGGGGTCTGCGGTGCTAACAACGATCAGTGGAAGGCTGTTCAGTATGTGCTTGACCAGCAAAAAGCCGGCATTAAAATAGAGCTTGTTGAATTCAGTGCATACAACCTGCCAAACGAAGCCCTAAATTCTGGGGATATTGACTTGAATGCTTTTCAGCACAAGGCATATCTGAACAATGAGATAAAGAATAATGGTTATAAAATAGAAGCTATTGCAGATACCCTGATTGCTCCTTTAACCCTGTATTCAAAAAAGTATAAGTCCCTTGATGAGATAAAAAAGGCAGCTGGTGCAAACGGAAGTGACAGTGTTTTCCCTAATGCCCTTAAGTTTGCGATTCCTAGCGATGGTACAAATTTAAGCCGTGGAATAAAACTGCTTGAAAGTGCAGGCCTTATAGAAGTAAGGGCTGAAGCTGGCTACACCCCTGAGCTAAAGGATGTTACAAAGTATATCTACAACGTGGAACTTGTTCCTCAAACTGCAAATACTCTACCGCAGACCTTGGGTGATTATGCTGGTGCTACAATAAACGGCACCTATGCAATTCCAACAGGACTTATCCCTTCAAAGGATGGCTTGATTATAGAAAAGCAGTCAGAAGGCGGAGACAACCCCTACGTAAATGTTATTGTAGCAAGAACGAAAGATAAGGACAAAGAGGAATACAAAAAAATTGTTCAGGCCTTCCAGACACAGGTTGTGGCAGAATATCTGCTTTCTCGCTTTGAAGAAGCATTTTTCCCCTCCTTTGCCTACAAGACAGTGCCAGCTACTCAAGCAGCCGATACTGTAAAAAAAGTAAACAAGGCCGTACGTTGGTAAGAGCTACAGCTTTATCTTAAAAAGTCCGCCCGCAAAAATCTCGCTCGTACTGCCGTCATCGCGGGCGGCCGTTGTTACAAAAAGGGTATCATGCTTTTTGCCTCCGATTGTACAACTAGACACATTTAAAACCGGCAGTTTGTATTCTTTTAGTTTTTCACCAGTAGTGGGATCCCATTTACACACCTTTGATCCACCCCATTCAGCAACATAAAGCTTGCCTTCTTTGTCTATGCACATACCATCAGGAAGCCCGTCACCTTCAATTTCTATTACAGAGCGGTTAAATGTACATTTTCCAGTTTTAGGCTCGTACTTGTAGCTAGCTACTTTTTTTGTTGGGGTATCAATAAAGTATAGGTTTTTGCCATCTGAAGAAAATGCTATTCCGTTTGATATGCTAGTTCCCTCTATTATTTTTTGAAGATTGCTGCCATCTGCGTTTGCCGAATAGAGGCAGTTTTCATTTGGAGCAAAACGCTTATAGCCTGTTGTTCCTAAAAGAATTCTACCTTCCGGACTATAATCTCCATCATTATACCGCAAACTTTGATCTGTGTTTGCTTGAAATAAAAATTTTTCTTTACCGCTTTCTATATCAAGCTCAAAAACACCATTGTAGGCGGCGTATATTATTTTGTCATTTCCCTTAAAAAGGGCAAAGCCAACTTGCCCCTGTGTCTTGAATGTCTTTACAAATTGACTTTCAACGTCAATCAGGAAAATGCGTTCCTGTTCTATTGATACACACAAAAGGCTGTTACGCTCATCATTCCATCTAGGCCCCTCTAACAAGCTGGAGCCTGCAAAAAAAACTAATTCTGCTTTATCCATTTTTTTTACTCTGCAAGTATAATAATGCTTTTCCGATATATTGAGAAGCGGTTGCTATTAGTATAAGGATTGCAAGGTAGTCTACTGCAAAAAGAATGTAGCCCCGCTCTAAGTCAAAGAAAAAGAACTGCTGTCTTAGAAATAAATACAGCGCAATTTTACGCACTATAAAGGCGTAGATACCATAAGCACAAACTAGCACAAGGATAATTTTTAGGAGCAGCACTTTTCTTTTTCCTAAGCTTTTACCTTTTAAGCCTAATCTGCTGAATATCATAGCAAGATGAAGACCGAGATGGGCACACATAAAAATGTAATACCAGTGGGAACTTACAAGGTGGACCGTCCTGGCAAAACTAATAGCTTCGCCCACACTGAAGGGAAGAAACCAGGCCATCATCAGTCCGCTTATCATGAGCAGTAGGGCACACACAGATATTCCGCAGTTTACGATAATCTGCAGGATGCGGTAGGGCGGGTATTTCCCCTTAAAAAGTGAGCAAAACCAATGGCGGTTCAGCACTGTGTGGCATATCCAAAGGGCCAGCAAAAGCATTCCAAAAAGCTGGTGAATGCGATCGTCGGGGAACATGATGGTTCCACCCATAAGAACTATTGAAAGCAGTGTCATTGAAATATCTATTGACATTCTAACTTTCTGTTTTGTGTCCATTCTGTTATCTCATCCTTTTACTGCAATTTTGTTACATCCTATAATATACACAAGATTAAACAATTTAGCAATCAGGACTTGCTGCTGTTAGCAGGCCAAAATCATCTTGAATCACATAGTTTGCATTTTTATGTTCGATAAATTCCTGCAAAATCATATCCGCGTACTTTGACGGAATAAACACATACTCAAGTCCACTTGCAGAATACATTTGTTTTGCATACTGAACTTTCGCCTGTGTGCTTGCCTTATCAATCAAGTTTTCTCCCTTGATTTCAACGATAAAGAATTTACCGTTCTTCATTTCAATCAGAAAATCGGGATAGTACGAGCGCAAGCTGTGTGATTCAGGGTCAATGTAATGGACATAAAATTCACTCTGCCCGTTTGTGAGCATTCCAGTAAACCAGATGTGCTTGATGTCACTGTTGTTAAAGAGATTCCGCACAAAGAAGGACTTTTCGGAGCCGGAATCAAAACCGTAGCCCGAAAGATTGAAGCTTACGCCTGCATGGGCTTTATTTTGTGACTTCTGACTGTAATCACAGAACTTTGGCGCGTTTTCCTCTATATACAAATCATCATCAAAGTTAAGGTCATAGCAGCCGTCTGAACCGTCAGGATTTTTCGGCGGGTCTTTGGTGAGCCACTTGATGATTTCTTTCTTTTCGCCTTTTTCGTAAGAGATTCTGTAAATCTGTTTGAAAAGTTCTGGTACAACCCAATCGTAAAGAAT
>CAJOQA010000200.1 GCA_905236465.1 uncultured Treponema sp. | reverse complement strand
TCCCAGAACGTAGATGCTCAGGCAACAGCAACTTTGCAGGTTATCCGCAATCTTCTTGACGGCCTTACAGGTTCAGACGTTTACACAAAGGGCCTTTCAGAGCCAGACCAGTACGGTAACAAGATTTCAGCAAACCTTGAATATCTTTCTGAAACAAAGGCAATCCTTGCAAAGAACACTGGCGTAAATGCTGCTAACTGGCAAGATTATGCCGCTGGTAACCGTGACAAGGGAATTAAGCAGTCTAATGCAGCAACAAAGAAGGTTCTTTTAACAATCTACAACTCTGCAGATAACTTCCTTTCTTCTTCTTACTTGCCAGCTCTTCAGTACTATGCCCCACTTTTAGGCATTGAATTGACAGTTGTTCAGGGCGACGGACAGAACGAGGCTTCATGTCTTGACAAGTTTACCAACTTGAACAGTTTTGATGCTTATGCAATCAACATGGTTAAGACAAACTCTGCTGCAGACTACACGGATAAGCTTAAGTACTAATTAAACCGCTAGCAGATTTAATTTGTGGTGGCTCGAAAAACTTCAGTTTTTTCAGGCTGCCCTTGTGTTTCGGTTTTTGATATGAATTTGGAAGGTGTTTCAAAAGTCAAATGGGTTTTGAAACACCTTTTTTTTAGAGGATTTTTTGATGAGCGATAATGTTCTAGAACTTAAAGGAATGTCCAAGTCTTTTGGTAAAAATAAAGTCTTGAATTCCATTAGTTTGACAGTCAAGAAAGGATCGGTCATGGGCCTTATGGGAGAAAACGGGGCAGGTAAGTCTACTATGATGAAGTGCCTCTTTGGTATCTATGCTAAGGACGAAGGTCAGATTTTTCTTGACGGTAAACCTGTTGATTTTAATAGCCCAAAAGAGGCTCTTGAAAATGGTGTCGCCATGGTTCACCAGGAGTTGAATCAGTGTTTGGATAGGTCGGTTACCGACAATCTTTTTCTTGGCCGTTACCCAAAGAAATTTGGTGTGATTGACGAGCAGAAGATGTTCAAGGAAAGCAGCAAGCTCTTTAAGTCTTTGAATATGAGCGTTAACCCCAACACAATTATGCGAACCATGTCTGTAAGCCAAAGGCAGATGGTGGAGATTGCAAAGGCTGTTTCTTATAATGCAAAGATAATTGTTCTTGACGAGCCGACTTCTTCTTTAACTGAGCCTGAGGTAAACAAGCTCTTTTCTATCGTACGGGATTTAAAGGCTAAGGGGGTTTCCTTTGTCTACATCTCCCACAAGATGGACGAGATTTTTCAGATTTGCGATGAAGTTTCTGTTTTGCGTGATGGCTCTATGGTCTTTACTTCTCCTACTAAAGAAACAAACATGGATAAGTTGATTTCTGCTATGGTAGGCCGATCTTTGGACAAGCGTTTCCCCGATGTTGATAATGTGCCAGGAAAGCCTTATCTTGAAGTAAGAAATCTTTCTACAAAGTATGAGCCCCATCTTGAGGATATTTCCTTTACAGTCCGCAAGGGGGAAATCTTTGGTCTGTATGGTCTTGTAGGTGCAGGCCGCAGTGAGCTTTTGGAAAGTATGTTTGGAATACGGACTCTGGCAACCGGAGAAATTTTCCTAAACGGGAAAAAGCTGGTCTTTAACAGTAGTCAGGATGCAATGTCTTATAACTTTGCCCTTGTTACTGAAGAGCGAAAATTCAATGGTATGTTCGGTAAAGCAAGCATTGAATTTAATACTACAATCACAAACCTTGATTCTTATAAGACAGCGGGTATTCTTTCCACAAGAAAGATGCAGGAAGCTGCCAACAGGGAAATCAAGAGGATGCACACAAAGTGTGTTTCTGCAGATGAATTGATAACTTCGCTTTCCGGAGGAAATCAGCAGAAGGTTATAATCGGCAAGTGGATGGAAAGGGAGCCTGATATTTTCTTGCTTGATGAACCTACCCGCGGTATTGACGTTGGTGCTAAGTACGAGATTTACCAGTTGATTATTCAGATGGCAAAGGAAGGAAAGACGATTATTGTTGTTTCTAGCGAAATGCCTGAAATCTTGGGTATTACCAACCGCATAGCAGTTATGTCAAACCACCGTTTGGCAGGTATTGTTGACACAAAAGACACTGACCAGGAAGCCTTGCTTCGTTTGTCAGACAAATATCTTTAATTTTTTGCTTTAGGAGTTATTATGGCTGAAAATATAAATGAGTTGAAAGCTCAGGCTCAAAATAGAATTGCATCTTTGGGGGATGGTAAGATTGATATTGCTTCTTTTGCTGAAGATCCGATCCTTGTAAAGTACCAGGAAGCACTTAACAATCTGCGTAAAGATGGTGTTAACAAGGTTACTGAACTTAAGCAGGCAATTGTTGTTGCAAAGAAGAACAAGATGCTTGAAGATTCAGAGCGGACTTCCCTTATAGCTGAATACAATGCCCAGATTTTAAAAGCAAATGAAGTTGCCGCAAATAATGCTGAGCCAGATAAGGCTTTGACAAAAGATGCCCTTGATTATGCAAACACCCTTGCTTTAAAATACATCGCTCAAGTTGAAAAAACTGAAGACGAAAAAATCAATTCTCTGAAAAAAGAGTATGAGGAAAAGGTTTTAAAGATTAAGGCTGAAGGTCAGAAGAGAATTGCTTCTGCTTCCGAAAAGATTGACAGGCAGACCGCAGCTTATGAGCTTAAGTCAGCCCTTTTTGATGCAAAGAACCGTATGCAGTCAGAGATTGACCGCTGCAAGGATGCAAAGAAGCAGGCCTTTGTTGACCACGTTCAGGAAAACAGGGCAATTCGCAATGGACGCACAAACTTTGTTGAAAATGTCCAGATGAACTTTAAGAATTATGTTAACAATTTTAAGGCAACAAAGTTCTTCCTTGATAACGGACTTTACATTGCAATCCTACTCTTCTTTATCATCTGTATAATTATTGCCCCTATCTCTGGAGCCGGTAACTTATTGACCCTGCCGAACATTTTTACCATTCTTGAGCAGTCTTCAACCCGTATGTTCTATGCTTTGGGTGTTGCAGGCCTTATCCTTATTGCTGGTACTGACTTGAGTGTTGGCCGCATGGTTGCTTTGGGCTCAGTTATTACTGGTCTGATTTTGCACCCGGGGGACAACATTGTTAAATTCTTTGGAATGGGCCCCTGGAACTTTACTTCTATGCCGATGGGGTGCCGTCTTGCAATGGCTCTGTTCCTTTCTATTTTTATGTGTGTTGTCTTCTGTATTTTTGCAGGATTCTTTACCGCAAAGCTTAAGATTCACCCCTTTATTTCTACACTTGCTACTCAGCTGATTATTTACGGTCTTTTGTTCTTTGGTACAACAGGTACCCCTGTAGGTTCAATTGATTCCGGTATTAAAGATGCAATCGGAGGCCGCTGGCTCTTGGGGTACCTAGGAGACGGTACTGCTATTACGTTCCCAAAACTGATTATTCCTGCAGCAATAGCGATTGCTGTCGCCTGGTTTATTTGGAACAAGACTACTTTTGGAAAAAACATGTATGCAGTAGGCGGTAACGCAGAGGCTGCGGCTGTTAGCGGTATCAGTGTTTTCTGGGTAACTATGGGTATCTTTATTATGGCTGGTATCTTCTATGGATGCGGTGCCTTCCTTGAGGCTTTCCGTGCAAATGCAAGTGCCGGTACTGGTCAGGGCTACGAAATGGATGCTATTGCAGCCTGTGTTGTTGGTGGTATTTCATTTAACGGTGGTATTGGTAAGATTGGTGGTGCTGCTATTGGTGTGATTATCTTTACCGGTTTAACGTATTGTCTTACCTTCTTGCATATTGATACAAACTTGCAGTTCGTTTTCAAAGGCTTTATTATTATTGCTGCTGTTGCTTTGGATAGTGTTAAGTATTTGAAGCGCAAATAGTGGCGGAAGGAAAATCCATCCTGGATTTTCCTTCCGATTGCAGAATTTGAGGCAACTTATTGCCTCAAATTCTGCAGGTAGTAAAACGCGCCATCCATGGCGCTTTTATTTTTTGCAAGTAAATAATAGGTTATTTGCAACGATGATTAGTGATGTTGGTGGTTCTAAGTGAATGGCGCGCCACGCCGTTGGCGTAGGCACTTACCAGTTAGTAGTAAGATGTCGGCCCCTGAGCGAAGTCGAAGGGGAGCGTAGTCTAATAATGAAAAAAAGGTTAGGTAAAAATGTTTTCTAATGATAGTGTTGTTAAGGCCAGAAAGGCTTTTTTTGAAGAGTTTGAAAAAAAGACAGGTGAAGCTGTTGTTAACGTTGAGTTTGTAAGCTTTAGGGCTGAAAAAAAAGTTTACGAGATGTTTCGCTTAAAGCCAAGTCTTGGTGAGGACGATATGTCCGGACTTATTGTTTTTTGTGAAAAGTCCCTGTATTTTTATTCTTTTCCAACTGATAATTATTTCCGTCTCATGTTGCAACAGATTGCAGGAAATCAGAAGAACGAAGAGCAGTCTTTTAAGCTTTCTGATTTGTCTTCTGTTGAACTTTCCTGCATGAAGACCAAGTGGTATTCTTTTTTATTTCCGGAGCAGAGTCGCACCTTAAATGTAAGGGGCAACTACTGCGGTTTGGATGCGGACTTTTCACTTATATTTATGAAAAAAGCCACCCTTGTTCTTGAGCAAATGAAGAAATACTTTTAGGCTTGCCTAGTATTTGCTCATAAAGTCTTGTACTTCTTTTAGCGTTGGAAGGGCTGGAATAGCACCCCTTTTGGTAACACACAAGGATGCAACTGAGTTTGCAAACTTGATGTCGCTTTCAAGACTTTCTTTAGTAAAATCAAAGATATTGCTGTGGCGGCTTAGGGCATAGAGAAGTCCGCCTGTAAAAGAATCACCCGCACCTGTCGTATCTGCAACCTTTACATCTGGAACCCCCATTATGCCGGTAGCCACAAAGTTTTCGGTCTTTGCAGAATAGTAGACGCCCTTTGACCCTAAGGTGACAAGCACTAGCTTTACCCCTGCCTTATGAATTTCATTTGCCCCATACTCATAGGATATACCCTTACCGTAAAGGAGGACAAGTTCTTCATCTGAAACCTTTACCATATCAGCAAAGGGGAAAATACTTTTCATAATGTCAATAGCATCGCTTCTATTGCCCCATAAGTTTTTACGGTAGTTGGGGTCGTAAGAAATAAAACCACCTGCTGCCTTTACAATTTTTATGGCTTCCTCTTCTGCACTTTTGCTGGGTTGGTCAGTTAGCGAAAGGGAGCCAATCTGTAGGAACTTTGCGGACTCAAGTATATCTTTATTCAAGTCTTCTACACTTAGCTGAGTATCAGCACCAGGTTTTCTGCAAAAAGAAAAACTGCGCTCTCCTTTTTCGTTCAAACTTACAAAAGCCAGTGTTGTGTGCTGCTTTTCTGTATAGGCAATTCCTGCCGTGTCAACATTTATTTCTTTTAGTGCTGCCCTGATGTCCTCTCCAAAAGAATCTCTTCCTGTCATTCCAATGAAGGCAGCAGAGCCACCTAACTTTGCAACAGCTGCAGCGCAGTTTGCGGGTGCCCCGCCAGGATTTTCTTCGTAAAGATTTTTTCCGTCTGCATTTTTCCCTGCGAATGTAAAATCTATAAGGACTTCGCCTAAAGCAACAACATCATATTTTTTCATTGAATGCCTCCTGTAATTTTTTCAGTGTAACTTCTTCTGTTGAATCAAGAACAAGGTCTGCTTTGCTAACATCGTCGCCACTACTTTTTAGTCCGACTGCTTTCATTCCGCAAGCTTTTATTGCTTGAATGCCAGCCTTTGCATCTTCAAGACCTATGCAGTTAGAGTACCAGACGTCTGCGCTTTCTGCTGCAAGCAAAAAGATGTCAGCTTCAGGTTTTGCAAAAACATTTTCTGCTTCCTTTTGTTTGCAGAAATAACTTTCCAGTCCTAATGCTTTTATAATTGCAGGGGCGTTTTTGCTAGAAGATGCAAGGGCGCATTTTATTCCGCTTTGTAAAGCATCGTTAAGCAAGCTCTTTATTCCTGGCAGTATGTCTTTTTCAGAAAGGCCTTTGAGCAGTTCTTTGTAGCGTTCATTCTTGCTAAAGCAGGTAGCCGCCTTTTTTTCTTCAGTCCAGGTGACATTGTTTTCTTTTAGAATGACATCAAGGGAGGCTTCCCGTGAGATTCCTAAAAGCTTCTTGTTCATATCCTCATTAAAAAGTAAACCTTCCTTGTCAGCCATTTCTTTCCATGCTTGGTAGTGAAGCGGTGCTGTGTTCGTGATTACGCCGTCTAAGTCAAAAAGAATAGCTTCGAGTTTTGGCTTTATGTCAAAAACTTTTTTCTCTTTTTCCTTTAGCGTAAAGTTGATGTTGCGGTGGCAAAGGTTCAGTTCTTTTCCTTCCCTAAGGGAGTATTCCGCTTGTTCTTGTGTTAAAGTAACATCGAGGATGCAAGCCTTTAAGCTAAGCGAGAACTTTAACTTTTTCCAAGCAGCTGGCAGTTCCGGCTCAAATGAATAGTTTCCCTTGTAATCGCTGAATCCTGCAAAACCGTAAACTATGCTCATCCAAGAACCTGCCATACATGCTGTATGAATTCCGTCCCTTGAGTTTCCGTTTACATCATCTATGTCCATGCGGACTGTTTTGTTAAAGTAATCAAGGGCCTTGTCCTTCATTCCGCACTTTGCCGCCATGATACTCATTATACAGTGGGAAAGAGAAGAGTCCCCTGTCGTATACTTTTCGTAAAAATTGTAGTTGCGGATTTTTTCAGCCCGTGTAAATCTGCCGGAAAGCAGAAATTGGGCAAGCACAAGGTCTGGTTGTTTTAAAACCCTATGCCTGTAAATTACAAGCGGATGGTAGTGCAAAAGCAAAGGGTAATTCTCTTTTGGGGTACCTTCAAAATCCCAGTCAGCCTTGTCTAAAAATGAATCGTCTTGCGGGTAAATGCCACTTTCCTTATCGTAGGGAATGTATATTTTTTCCGCTATATTTTTCCATTCATCTTTTTCCTCTTGACTGGCAGCAGAGCCGGCTCTTTTTACTGCAATTTCAAGGTTTTCCCTAGCCATTAAATTGGTAAAGGCGTTGTTGTTTACAATCGCAGTGTACTCGTCAGGACCAGTGACGTCTTCTATACAAAAGGCCCCCTTCTTATTTTTGTTGAAGTGACCTAAACTCTGCCACATACGGGCTGTTTGGGCACACATCTGTTCTATTTCACTTTTGCTAGAATTTTTGCCAAAGCCTGTATCTTCTTCGTGGGCGTTCAGGTATTTATCTAGGGCAAAAATTATGTCTGCATCAATGTGGTACTGGGCAGTGCCTGCAGGAAAGTAGGCAGAAGTTTCTTCACCGTCTATTGTTCGCCAGGGGAAAAGTGCCCCCTTTAAGCTCATGGTTTTAGCACGGTCTTCCGCTTTGCTAAGAATCGAAGCCCTGTATTCTAAAAGGCTCTTTGCAATTTTAGGAGCTGTGTAGGTAAAAAGCGGGCAGGCGTAACTTTCGCTGTCCCAGAAAAAGTGCCCTTCATAGCCTTCACTTGTAAGCCCCTTTGCAGCAATAGAAGCCCTTGAGTTTTGTGATGCTGACTGTAGCAAATGAAAGAGGTTAAACTTTAGAGCTTCTTCACTTGCCTTGTCTCCTTCAATTTGAATGTCTGCAAGGTTCCAAAAGTCAGCAAGGAATTCTTTTTGTTCTGCAAGTAAAGTTTCAAATCCTGTTTCAAAAATTTCTTTGCAAGATGAAGAATTTTTTTTTGTAAGTTCTTCTTGACTTTCTAAAGAAATTTTATTCCAGTTGAATGAAATGTATTTTTCAAGACAAAAGCTTTCACCTTTGTTTAGGGTAAAAGTTTTTTCACCTAAGAAGTTTTCTTCTTTGCCTTCTCTTTTTATTTTTTGCAAAGTACAACCTGCCAAGGCCAACTTTGATTTTTCAGTGACTGCATAAAAAGATTGACACAGTTCCTTGTCTGCTTTTACGCTAAGCGGTAGGTGACGGAATTTTGCGCCAATGCGGGGATCATCTTCTGCAAGGATATTTTTAGCCTGAGTATCGATGAAGCTTTTCAGATTTATTTCTATATCTGATTCGCCTGTGTTTGTTACCGTGTAGCGAATAGCAGCGCAGTCCTGTCTTTTAAAACTTACTAAGCGGACAGACTCTACTTCTACTTTGTCATTTTCTGATTGCCAAGCTGTTGTTCTTGTAAGAGTTCCTTCATCTGTGTCTGTTGTAAGGCATGACTTTCCGTCGCTGCTAAAAGGCTTGCCGTTTATTGTCATCTCTATGACTTTGGGGTCGGGCAGGTTTACAATGGTTTCGTGGTTTTGCGCATAGCCGTAAGCACTTTCGCCGTAGAGAATGGGTTCACTTTCAAAAAATCCGTTGATGTAAGTGCCTTTGTGAAAACTGCCTTCTCTTTCGTCTGTATCTCCGCGGAAACCTATGTTCCCGTTACCTAATGTAAAAAGCGTTTCGTTGCGTTGTGTTTCTTTTCCGCCAAATTTTACTGATGAAAATTTCATATATTTTCCTTAAGCCATCTGACTTCATAGGGGCCCAATTCTTGACTGAGCTGGTTCTTATATACCTGACCTGTTAGCAAATCTGTAGAGGAATCCGACCAAGCATCAATTTTAAAGGCTGCATTTGATTCTGAAAAATTTGCTACTACGTGAATAGTTTGTCTTCTAAATGCAAAAACACGGGTGTCCTGCACATCATAGAAGAAAATGTCATTGCCACCTAACATTGCTTCGTGTCCCCTTAGGGTCACAAGCATTTTTAAATACTCTGCAAAGAATTTTTGCTCCGGACTTTCATTTTTTTCACTCCAGTCCTTTTTTATCCTGTGCACCCATCTTGAATCGTGGGTCTTGTGCAAATCGTCCCTGTAAGTATAGTCATTTAAAACAGCCCGTTCATCTCCAGCGTACAAGAGCGGGATGCCGGGTAGTGCAAAGAGTGTTGCGTACATCATTTTCATACGCTTCAATGCCATTTCTTTTAGAAGGGCATTATTTCTTTCCAAGGCCTGCTCAAGTCCTGAAAGGGAAGCCATAGTTCCGCATATCCTGCAGTCCCCTGTTGCAGGGTTCAGCTGAAAGGGTTCTCCCTTTGCATACGTTCCATCAAATCTACCCGTAAAGAATCTGTTTAAGAAGTTCCTGTGGTTGTAGCCGTTTATGCCAAGATACCAAGCGTCTTCGTCGCTAAAGGTCCAGCCTATGTCATCGTGGCATCTTATATAATTTACCCAAGCACAATCAGAAGGAATGTACCATCTTTTTTTCAAGCTTAGGGTTAAAAGCCTTGTGTCCCTTGTTGCCGCTGTGTTCCAGAACAGTGCCATCTGCAAGGGATTGTAACTTAGGGTACATTCGTTTTTGTTAATATATTGAATTACCTGATCAGGGTGAACAATAGCTTCGCTTTTAAAAAGCAGTGAAGGGCAGGCTATGCGGGCTACATACTGAAAGGCTTGAATAAGTGTGTGTGCCTTTGGTAAACTTTCGCAGACTGTTCCCATTTCTTTCCAAACAAATGCAAGTGCATCTAAGCGTAAAACGTCAACACCCATATTTGCAATACTAAGCATTTCTTCTGCCATTGCAAGAAATACTTCTGGATTGGAATAGTTTAAGTCCCACTGAAAAGAATTAAATGTTGTCCACACCCACTGATCCAGTTCTCTTAGGTAAGTAAAAGAGCCTCTTCTTACCTGTGGGAAAATTTCTCTAAGTGTAGAATTCCATCTGTTTACAATCGTCTTATCCCCAAAGATATAGTAGAAATTTTTATATTTACTGTCTCCGCTTTTTGCCTTTAGCGCCCATTCATGCTCGTCGCTTGTATGGTTAAAAACAAAATCCAAGACAAGTTTCATTCCGTTTTTGTGAAATTCATTTGCCACAGTCTTTAAGTCTTCAATTGTTCCCAGCCTCGGCTGAACTTTGCGATAAGAAGAAATTGCGTAACCTCCATCGTTTTCTTCTTTTGGACAGTCAAAGAGGGGCATTAAATGTACGTAATTGACCCCAATGCTTTTTAAATAGGGAATCCTTTTTATAAGACCTTTTAAGTCATCAGAAAAAAGATCTACATAAAGCATCATGCCAACAGTCTTGCTTTGTAAATACCAATCCTGATTTTTTTTATTTGAATCTATTGCAGCATCATCTGCTTCTTTTAGATATCCCGTGCGCTCAGCTGCAGCACTTTTCATTAATTTTTGCAGTCTTCCCAAAACATCATAAAAGTCCCAGCGTTGCCCGTAAAGACTGAAAAGAAGTCGGGTAAGCTCTGCCATGTTTTTTTCCAACTGCTTCTTGTACATAAAAACTCCTAAAAAAAATCAGCATCTATCTTTTTGGATTTTGAAACTGCTCTTTTGTAAAGTAATAAAAACATCCTTGGCCCCTTCGACTACGCTCAGGGACCAGCCTTCCTACTAACTGGTAAGTGACACCGGCAAAG